>NZ_JBSFNN010000045.1:0-51950 GCF_053587115.1 Streptomyces sp. NPDC003697 | reverse complement strand
TCGGCGATCTCCCACAGCCCGTCCGGAACAATCCAACTCCACGTACCCCGCCCCATGCACAGTCCAACGAGCAATCACCACATAGGACACGGTCTAAGAGGGTGTCTCACGTGGGAGGTTTCGCGGCGCAGAACAAGGTCTGGATGGAGATCGTCCAGATCGCACTCGACCTGCTGGCCTGGATGCCCATGCTCGCTCTGACCGGCAAAGCCCGACTCTGGGAACCCCGTCGCCTGCGGCTCCGCCTGTTCTCCGCGGCCGGACAGCTCGTCACCACCGGCCGGCGCCGCATCCTCCGCCTCGCCCACCACTGGCCCTGGGCCCGTGACCTCACCGACGCCCTCGAACGGCTCGCACTCCTGCCGCACCCCGGATGACCAGCGGACTCACCCATCCCTGCGACAAGTGGATCCAGCCCGGAGCAGTGGAACCCGGCGTCCACCCGAGACGACACCCGGGCCCTCAGCCTGCCCGCCCTCCACCACCGACAACGAAATAGGCCGCCGACTTCGTCGACGGCCCGTCCCGAAAGTTCGAGGCTAGGAGCACCTCGCGCCGTGCCGACGTGGTCCTCGCGCAGCGCCTGCTGCGGGTGCGCCGTGGGGCCCGTCGTCTGCAACCCGAACTCGTGCCCGGAGAGCCCCCTCGCGCCGAGTAGCGAAGGCCAGTCATCTCTGTTTGCCTGGAACAAGGGCAACGGTTGTCAGATACCCGGAGTACGTTGCCATGGAACCTTTCGCGCCCGTCAAGCCCAGGGTCACCATCGGCCCCGCGGAGGGCGGCTTTTTCCGGGAGAGCTGGGCCCGTCTCAGACGGCTGGTGATCGCCCCGTTCTGGGCGGTGCGCCGTTCCTGGCTGCTGCACCGCGGAGTGGTCCGGGCGCGCCGCTGGCACAACTCTCTGTGGGCCTGGCTGCTGTTCGTCGTTGCCTTGCTGGTTATCGCGGCGTTCATCGCCTGGGGGTTCTGGGGGCTGTGGATCCGTACGATCGATCCCTCCCTCACCAAACGGCCCTTCTTTGTCACGTGCGACACCCTCGGCAAGTCCTGCGACACGGGCGTGACGCTGGTGACTCCTTTCTTCATCGCGGCCGTCGGCACCGTCCTCTTCCTGGTGGGACGCCAGTGGTTGGTACGCAGGCACTACACGCGCCGTATGAAGGTCGACGCCAAGCGGTACGTGCAGACCGCGGGCCAGTTGCTGGACGAGGTGGTCGGACGCGACCAGTTGTGCCACGCCATCATGAACAACCTCCGGGACCGCAAGGCACGCCGTCCGCACGTCATCATCGGCAGTGTCGGAGCCGGCAAGACGGCGCTCATGGTCCGTCTCGCCCAGTTGCTGGCCTCGCGCGGCGCCATTCCCGTCCCGATCCAGTTGCGGGACGCCGACACCACGCTTGACTTCTGCAAGCTCGCCCAGAAGCGGTTCGAGACCATCGTGCAGGACAAGGCACTGACCGAGGGGGAGTTGGACCGGTGCTGGCGCTGGCTGAGACACCGCTCCGACAAGATCGTGGTGCTCGCGGACGGCCTGGAGGAGGCGTTGAACGATCCCAAGGTCGTCGGTCAGCGCGACACCATGATCCGGGAGGCGATCCGTCGGGCCGGCGAGGAAGGGCTCCCCCTGGTGATCGCCTCACGTCCGCACGATCCGCTGCGGGGCATGCAGGCCGCAATCACGGAACTGGAGCCCCTGAGCGCGGAGGCCGCCCTGCGCTACATCCGCGCCGCCGGCGTCTGGCGCTCCGATCCGGTGCTGCTCGACCGGATCGTGGAGGTCTCGAATGTGGCCGAGTCGCCGCTGTACCTCCAGATCGCCCGGGAGCTGCACCAGAGGAACCGGCTGGAGCAGCTGTGGAGGCCGGGCGTCGGAGCCGACCCGATGTCCCAGGACAAGTGGGCCCTGCGCGTCGACCTGCTGCAGCAGTGGCTGGACGCTCTGGTGGACGGGGAGATCCGCCCCGAGTTGCCCATCGACCACGAGACCCGGCAGGCGGTGATCGAGTACCTGTCGGCACTGGCTTGCATGGGGTTGGCCGTGGACAACGCCAAGGTGCCGCTGAAAGTGCTGGACCCGGCGACCGGCGAGATTGCGGACAGTGACGGTTCGAGGTCGGCCGGCCACAAGAACACGGACGGCCAGGGCAAGACCTGGTCCGAGCCGAGCCAGGAGTGGACCCACCGCGTCGTCCGCGGGCTGGACACCGCCATCGGCGAACTCCAGCCCGACGTCGACGCACTGCGCAGACTGCGGAAGGCGGCCACCGGCGGGTCGACCCGGCCACAGTCGCGAAAGCTTTCGTTCGACGGCGAGCGCAACGCGCTGGATCCACAGGGCCCTCGGATGGATGTGCGGCTCGCGGCCACCTGGGGCGTGCGGATGGGTCTGGTCCGCGAGGAGGGAGACGCTGTCCGCTTCCAGCACAGCATCATGCAGGCGTTCCTCGGGTCCCGTTTCCTGCCGTGGATGATGGGCCCCGCTTCCCAGGAATCACCTGTCCTGGAGGTGGAGCGGGGCGCATGGGTGCGGGCCGCCGTGTCGGCCGGTGGCGGCCCGGCGGCGCCCGTGCCCGGCCGTGCGGCACCTCTTGGCCCCGTACCCGTCAGCTCCGGGCGGCGTGTCCCGATGGCGTGGCAGGACACCGGCCATCTGGCCGGGGCACTGCGGTCCGGTGGCCGGGAACTTCTGATCGCCCTCACTCTGTACTCCCGGTCCCTGGAAGGCCGCTGTCTGTGCCGCAGTGAAGAGTGGCCTCTGCCCTGTCCCGTGACCACGGTCCGCAGGCTCCTGCAGGAGGAGGCCACAGGTCTGCTCGACGAGGCCGACGAACGGGGGGAACTGCAGAAGAAAGCAGAATGGGCCCGGGGGGTCGAGTCGGCGCAGAAGGTGGGCCGCGGGCAGCGGGCAGAGAGGTCCTTCGACGACCGGGGCAGCCTGCGGATGCGCGCAATGGAGGCCTATGGAGCGGCAGTGGAGATCGACAGTGTCGACGCCGTCCCGGCCCACCGCACACTCGTCAAGGAGATGTGCGACAACTGGTGGCGGTTGGGCTGCGGCGAGGACCGGGTGCGGTTGCGGGACACGAAGGTGGCGGTGGTACGGCAGTGCGGTGCGGCGACCCGGCGGCTGGCCGAGCAGCAGGGCCATGACCCCGCCTACGAGGCCATGTTCGCGATCGGTGCGCAGGAGCCGGACGACCGGGTGCGCTCGGTTGTCGCACAGGAGATCGGGGCGGGGCACCAGGAGGCGTACGAGGCCGTCTACGGCGAGCTCGAGCATTTCTGGGGGGACTTGCCGGATTCCCGGCCGCTGGAACCGCTGCCGACCGAGCCCCGGGTGGCGGCCGACGGCAGTGAGCGGTATTGCCGGGCGTGGCAGCGGCTGCGTGAGCGGGACATCGGCCGCCACGAGCGCTGGTGGTCCTCGCTGGAGACCAGCGAGGAGAAGGCGCACTGGAACAAGAAGAAGCTGAGGGCCTGGTTGCTGTCCATGCTCGTGGTGTCCACGCCGCTGACGCGCCACAGCGGGACTCCCAGCGCCGACCTGGAGCGCTGGGTCAGCGAGGTCACTCGGAAGGAGCACGAGCGGCGGACGCACTGGATCGGAGAGTTCGGCCCCCGGGCGGACGGCGGCGAGACGCCACCACCCGGCCGGGGTGAGCAGTGGGCGATCGGCCTGGCTCTGGCCAAGGGCATGAAGTATGCGGCAAACAAGCGGCCGGGCACCGCGGTGGACAACGCGGAGGCGCGGAAGTTCCTGGTGAAGCAGGCGCGCATCCTGCTGCGGGAGAGCGACTTCTGGTACACCAGGCTGACCCTGCTGCAGGCGCTGACCCTGTGGGCGCTGCCCGACGATGTCAGTGCGCCCTGGTCGATCCGCGGTCACGGGGCCGATCCGCGGGCTCTGATCCGTGAATGGCTCGCGCCCGACCGGAATCACCCGGAGCACCCCATAGTGGAGGCGGCCGGTCGGCTTGCGGTGCGGGCTCTGGAGACCCGGCGTCCGGAGCGGTTCCTGTGGATCGATGAGGTGAGCACCGCCTCGGAGGTCGGCACAGAGGTGAGTTCCCCCGGCGAGCAGCGCGCCCACAATCTGTGGATTCCCCCGTCGACCGGCTGGAGTTCCCTCGACCCCACTGCACAGCAACTCCTTGCCGACGTGTTGCTCTTGGTGGAGCTGTCGGAGAGGGGCTACCGCCCCTCGGACCTGATGGCCCTCTACGAACGCGGCAAGCACGAGTGGTCCCGCCTGCCGTCCTGCCTGAGCCGTGACCGATCCCGGTTGCGGCCGGTCCGGGCGGTGGAGAACGACATACAGCCCGGTGACAATTGCACCGACGACTGTCGGCTCAGGATGTGTCCCTACCCCGCCAAGAGCCCGCCGCTCGATTTCGAGTTCAGCGAGGTGTTCTGCCTGCGCCAGCGTGAACTGCTCAGGCGCTGGCAGCCGCGCGCCTGGCTGTTCGCTCGCTTCCGGCGGGAGGCGCCTTGGCAACGCAGAGTACCCGTGTCGGGCATGCGGAAGTTCTGGGAACAGATGGGCCGGCGGGCATGCGACGCGGAACCCGATCCCACCCCGCTACGGGCTGACGACGCCGCGCAATGAACCCCGGGGAACCGAGCGGGAGATGCTCTGACTGCCTGCGCTCAGCCGCGGTTGCTGTGTATGGGCAGCTCGCCCCGGACATCGCGGCGGGGGCACTCGTCCTCGGGCGCCGCTTCAACCCGCTCAAAGGCTTCCGCGGAATCGCCACCGGATACGAGAAGACCGCCGTCTCCTGTGAAGCAGCGGTCACCCTCGCATCGTTCCTGCTACGGGCAAGATCTGTTCGAAGACGGACCCCAGAGCGGCAGCGCCCTGGTGGAGCCTAGGGCGCCGGCCGGAGCGCGCCCGGACGGGGACGTCGCCGCGGACTTTGACGCCGACTCGGACGCCGGCTCGGACGCCGCCTGGGGCACCGACTCGGACGCCGACGCGGAGGCGGGGGCGGGTACGGCAGGCAGCAGCGGCTCCGGCTGCTCCGTCCGCTGGTGCGGCAGCGTCACCGCACGGACCGGACGCGGTCCCGAGACCACCGTGTAGTCCTGGCCGAGGAACGGCGGCACGACCTCGCCCGGGTCCTCGCCCAGCGCCAGCCGGACGGCCGCCCAGGGCGCGTTGACGCCGCACAGCGCCAGCTGGTGCAGCCCGCCGGCCGGCCGGGTGTTGACGTCGAGCAGCACGGGCTGCCCGCCGTACATCCGGAACTGGATGTTCGACAGGTGGTGCAGTCCGAAGCCCTCCGCGATGCGCCGGGCCGGCTCCAGCCACTGCTCGTGCAGGGTGAAGCCGCGGCGGCGTCCGTTCTTCGTGCGGCCGATCGCCATGCGGATCCGGTTGTCCGGCCCGGTGAGGCAGTCCACGGACACCTCGGGCTCCGCCAGCCGCGGCATCACCAGCCAGTCGACCGGCTCGTCCGCCTCCTCCACGGCCCGCAGGACCAGGTCGAGCGGTGCGTAGGGGCCGGGGAAGCCGTTCAGGTGCGAGAGGGAGAAGGGCGCGCGGGTGATGACACGGAAGCCCATGCCGCCCGCTCCGGAGGCGGGCTTGAAGCACGCCTGGTGCCCCGCTCGCTCCAACTTTTCCACGGCGGCGAGGAGTTCCTCCGACGTGCGGACACGCCACCACGGTGGCACGGGAACCCCGATCGACCGGACGGCCGCGTACGCGGTCGCCTTGTCCTCGAAGACGGCCACCGCCTGGGGCGTCGGGGCCAGCAGCGCGGTGCCGGCCGCGGCGAAGTCGGCGCGGTGCGCCACGATCGCGGCCTGGTCCAGCCGAGGCACGAACACGTCGATGCCGTACCGCCGGCAACGGTCCAGCGCGTACTCGACGTACGCCGCCGGGGACAGACCGTCCGGTTCAAGTTCGGCGACGTCGGCGGCGGCCAGTACCGGTGAGTCGGGGTCGCCGTGCGTCGCGTGGATCTCCACGGCCCGGTCGTCGGGATTTCTCCGCAGCTGATCCATGAAGAACACGTTCTCCGCGTACGTGCGGTTGAGCCAGACGCGTACGCGAGAGACCATGCAGGCCGCCTTTCACGGTGCGCGGGCAGGGCGAAGCAGGCCGTGCCCGGCCAGGGGGAGGGGAGGAACACCGAACCGCCCTGCGGAAGGGGGAGTTCAGGCAGTGGTGTCGGGGCGATCATACGACTTCCGCGGGGCGCGGGCGTGCAACGCGGGTGTTACGGATCGGCCTACCTCGCGGCCGCGTTCCCGGGCGGCCGGCCTCCCGCACGAGCCGGCCGCGGCCGGCGGTCGCCGCCGGGTGCCGCGCGCCGTCTGCCGGCGGGCTCCCGACCCGTGCCACCGAGATACGTCGCACCCGGCCGGCGGCGGGGCCCGACACCCCCGAACCCGTCGGCCCCGGATCCCGCCGTCCCGCCCCGGCCCGGCGCCGACGGGTTCCGGCCATCCGGTGGACCTCTCGCGCCGATCCACCCTTGTCCCCGCGCCACCGTGTGTGTTGTCGTCAGTGTTCGAGGCGGGACCAGTGCGCGCAGCGGGACCGGCGTTTCGCGGTGGGACCGATGCTCGCGGAGACGAGGAGGGCGGCGACGGTGACGGCCACGGCAGGCGGTACCGGACAGCTGCCGGCCGTCGGCGGCCCGCGGGCCGGCCACCCGGTGAGGCGCTCCCAGGCCGGGGCACGAGGCGGGCAGCGGGCATCCTCCCGCTCCGGCGACGGCCGGCACCGGGCGCTCCGCGCGGCCGGTAAGGTCGACGGCCGTCTCCCCGTTCCGGGACGCACCCGGCCCGAGGGCGTCCGCTGCGAGGGGGCGTCCCGCGGGACGCCCCCTCCGGTGGCGCCCGTGCCTGGAACCGCCGGGACGGCCGTGCCGCATACTGCCGATGGAGGTCGGACCCGGTGATCGAGGAACTCCTCCCCGGCACGGTGGTCGCCGTGGAGTCGTACGGCGACGACGACAGCGCCCAGGAGGCGCTGTGCCCCGAGGAACTGGCGCTCGTGGCGAAGGCGGTCGACAAGCGCCGCCGTGAGTTCGCCGCCGTGCGGGCCTGCGCCCGGCGCGCCATGGAGAAACTCGGCGTCCCCCCGCAGCCCGTCCTGTCCGGCGAACGCGGCGCCCCGCGCTGGCCGGAGGGCCTGGCCGGCAGCATGACCCACTGCGACGGCTACCGTGCCGCCGCGCTGGTCCGCACCGCCGACCTGGCCTCCCTCGGCATCGACGCCGAACCGCACGCCGCGCTTCCCGACGGCGTGCTGCCCTCCGTCTCCCTCCCGGCCGAGCAGCGGCGGCTGACGCAGCTCGCGGCGCGCCGGCCGGACGTCCACTGGGACCGGCTGCTGTTCAGCGCGAAGGAGTCCGTCTACAAGGCGTGGTTCCCCCTGACCGGCCGGTGGCTGGACTTCCTCGAGGCCGACATCGAGGTGGACCCGGAGTCCGGCTCGCACCCGCGGGGCCGTTTCCGTGCCCACCTGCTCGTCCCGGGACCGTTGCTGGGCGGCCGGCGGCTCACGGCCTTCGAGGGCCGGTGGACCGTGCGGCAGGGACTGATCGTCACCGCGGTGGCGGTCCCGCACGTCTGACCCGGCGCGTCACGCGCGGCGGTTCAGGGCCGCGGGCACCAGGTGTGCAGCAGTCTGAAGAACGCCTCCTCGTTGCCCGCGAGGCCCGCCAGGGACAGCGCCCGCTCGGCCTCGGCCAGCAGGGTGGGCGGGACGACGGGCGGCCCGCCGCCGTCCCGCGGCCCGGCCGGGCCGTCGAACGCGGCGCGGACCGTGTGGAGCAGCCGCAGATAGGCCTGGACGGCGGTGCGTTCGCGGTCGGTTACGGCGGTCGGCATGGTCGGTCTCCCCGGTCGGCGTCACACGGTCACGCGCCGGCGGCCGGGACGGCGCGGGTGCTGCCCGGCTCGCGCCCCGCCCGAGCGGGAGGGCGCCCGTCGCACGGCGGCGGCGCTCTCCCATCGTGCCGCCCGCCACTGACAACGCCCCCGCGCCGCGGTCCGGTTCGCCCGCTCGGCGCAGGTGGCGCAGGCACGGCGTCTCCCCGGCGGCCACCACCCGCCGGGAAGGCGCCGCGCCGCCGGTCTCCTCCGGACGGCCCCTAGGAGTCGCCCTCCGCCCGGCGGCCGAGGTAGCCCAGTGACGCCTCGATGCGGCCCGCCAGGTGGTCGCGCTGCACCGGTCCCCGTAACGACGAACCGGCGAGCCAGGGGCGGCACTTGCTGGCGAGGAGGAGGCCGAAGCTCTCGGCCTCCTCCTCCTCGGTGACGTCGAAGTGGGTGCGGGCCGCCGCGTGCCGGACGGCCGCCTGCAGGTCGGCGCCGGGACCGATCAGCCGGGTGGCCACGGCGACGCCGTCGACGTGGTGGCTGCCGTGACCGGCCTTCATGTGCCAGAGCTCGTGCCCGAGGATCACCAACTGGTGGTCCGGCGCGGTGCGTTCCTCGACGAGGACGAGGTCCTGGTCGGTCATGTCGAGCCACAGTCCGCTGGCCGTCCCGGGTGGGAAGGCGGCCGTGCGGAAGCGGACGGGCCGGCCGCGCCGCCTGCTCATCGCGTCGCACAGCGCGGTGTACAGGTCGGCGGGCGCCGCCGGTGCCCGCAGGGTCAGTTCGGTGACGAGCTCGCCGCACAGGCGGCGCATGTCCTTGTCGATGCCCACAGCTCTCCCCAGCATCACGACTCGGGCCGCTTGACGCTCTCCAGGAGCATGTCCAGCCACTCGGCGACCTTGTCGCGGTGCTGGTCGGTGGGCAGCTGCGCGGCCCGCCAGGCGATCCCGCGGACGCCGTGGTCCTGCAGCAGTCTCTCCAGCGGGTCGTCGGCGGCCTCGGCCGCTCTGCGCTCGCGGTCGGCGAGCCGCTGCAGGAGTTCCTGTTCCGTGCGCTGCAGGGCGTCGGCGAGCGCCTCGGGGTCCTCGGCCGTGAGGAAGCCGGCGTGCACGCGGAAGAAGCGCTGGATGGCGTCGCAGTGCTCCATGGTGGGGCGCCGGTCGCCGTTGATGAGGGCGCCGGCCTGCTGGCGCGACATACCCGCGCCGTCGGCGATCTCCTGCTGGGTGTAGCGCCGTCCGTTGGGCTTGAGCCGGGTGCGCCGCAGCAGGTCCAGCCGCTGCAGGAACCGGGCCTGCACGTCCGGCTCGCCGGCGGGGCGGCCGCCCAGCAGTGCCTTGACCACGGCCTCCGGCACCCCGCAGGCCACGGAGAGCCGCCCGACGTCGAAGACCTCCGCGTGGGGCACGCCGAGCCGGTCGGCGAGGGCGGTGACGCGTGCGACGACGGCCGACAGCACAGCCGACGACGGCGTGGTGCCCGGATCCTCGATGCCATCCGTCACCGACAGATCTCCTACGTATTCTCACAGGCTTCTCGCCCACGGTTGCCGTGAACTTCCCGGAGAGTAGCCGGTGCGTCGAACGGACATCCAGGTCTCGCCACAACTGTGGCCAATTTCGGCCGTCAACCGGCGGGGAATGCCACGATAGTTGACACGACAAGCGCCGGGCAGCAGGATCAAGGCGCCGCGTGAAGGCCGCATAGGCAAGAGGGGTGACCTCCCGATGGCATTTCAGGCAGGAGGGCAGCGGTCGGCGCCGCGGCTCGTCCCCGTCAGCCCCGAGGCGCAGACCTATCTGCGGGACTACGCCACGCTCGTGGAGGCGGTGCCCTTCCCCTCGCTCGTGGTGGACCACCGCTGGGACGTGCTCCTGGCGAACAGTGCGTTCGGGTCGCTCTTCGGCGCCGTCGGCCCGCATCCCACCGCCATGCCGGACGAGAACTTCCTCCGGTTCGTCCTGTTCCACCCGGAGGCGGGCGCCGTCCTCGGCGAGCACGAGTCGCGCTGGTGCCTGCCGATGCTGGCCCAGTTCGCCGCCGCCCTGGAGCGTTTCGGCCACGACCACGAACTGCAGGCCATCCGCCGGGACATCGCCCAGGACCCCATCATGGAGGCCGTCCTGCGGCAGGGCCTGCCGCACTGGATCCGCGCGGTCGGCGAGGCCGCCGTCGAACCCGACGGAGCGGTCCGCCCACTGCTGCACCCCGATCCGCGCTGGGGCGCCACCGAGTGCCGCATCGTCGACGAGACCCCGGCGACGCTGCGGGAGATGGGCTGCACCCGGCTCACCCTGATCCTGCGCGACACCCGCCGGCCCGCCCCCGCCCCGCGCGGGCCGCAGCGCCTGCGGCGCGCGGCGGGCCACCTCAGCGTCGTGCCGGCCCCAGAAGCCTGATCCGGCACCGTCGGCGTTCAGGTCGCCGACGGCGCCGGATCGGCCCCGGCCGTCCCCTCCCCGTCGCCGCCCGCCCGCCGGGGGAGCGGGGCCGCCCGGATCCGGATCACCTCCGCGCCGGCACGAGGACGGGCGCCGTCGCCTCGGCACGGCACCGGCACCGGCCCGTCGGTGCGGCGGTCCGGGTCCGCCCCGCGGCGCGACGTCCCGCCCCCGGTGACGGATCCGGCGGGCCGCCGGATGGGCCTCCGGGACAGGACCGGGGACACCCCGCCGGCGCCGCGTACGGCGTGCGCCCGCATGCCCTCCGCGCGGTGGGCGCGACGGGCGGATGGTCCCGGCCCGCGCGGGCCGGGAGCAGGGAGCCGGGGCACGGGCAGGGCCGGACAAGTCGAGGCACCCGGTCCGCGGCGCGGTGACGGCGCCGGCCGGGTCCCTGCCGGCCGGCCGGTGCGGGCGGCCGTTCGGGCGGCGTCCGTCCGCAAGGACGGCGCAAGATTTACGCAAGCAGCTTGCGTAACTTGCGCTAGGCTTGCGGTCATGACGCGACGACTTGCTCAAGTGGCGAAGAAGGTGGGGGTCAGCGAAGCCACCGTGAGCCGGGTGCTCAACGGCAAACCCGGAGTCTCGGAAGCCACCCGCCAGTCGGTACTGTCGGCGCTGGACGTACTCGGCTACGAGCGGCCGACCCAGCTGCGCGGCGAGCGCGCCCGGCTGGTCGGCCTGGTCCTGCCCGAGCTGCAGAACCCCATCTTCCCGGCCTTCGCCGAGGTCATCGGCGGGGCGCTGGCCCAGCTCGGGCTCACCCCCGTGCTGTGCACGCAGACCAAGGGCGGGGTCTCCGAGGCGGACTACGTCACACTGCTGCTGCAGCAGCAGGTGTCCGGAGTCGTCTTCGCCGGCGGTCTGTACGCCCAGGCGGACGCACCCCACGACCACTACCGGCTCCTCGCCGAGCGCAACATCCCGGTGGTGCTGGTCAACGCCGCCATCGAGGACCTCGGCTTCCCGGCGGTGTCCTGCGACGACGCCGTGGCCGTCGAACAGGCCTGGCGGCACCTGGTCTCGCTCGGACACGAGCGGATCGGGCTCGTCCTCGGCCCCGGCGACCACGTGCCGTCGGCGCGCAAGCTGGCCGCGGCGCGGGCCGTCGCCGGCGACCTGCCGGAGGAGTTCGTCGCACGGGCCATCTTCTCCATCGAGGGCGGACACGCGGCGGCCTCCCGGCTGATCGACCGCGGTGTCACGGGCATCGTCTGCGCCAGCGACCCGCTCGCGCTGGGCGCGATCAGGGCGGCCCGTCGCAGCGGCCGCGACGTCCCCACGCAGGTGTCGGTCGTCGGCTACGACGACTCCGCGTTCATGAACTGCACCGAGCCCCCGCTGACCACCGTCCGCCAGCCCATCGAGGCCATGGGGCGCGCGGCGGTGGAACTGCTCAACGCCCGGATCGCGGGCACCGCCGTACCCGCCGAGGAGCTGCTGTTCGAGCCGGAGTTGGTGGTGCGGGGCTCCACCGCGCAAGCCCCACGGTAGGAGCGTCGGGAAGATCCGCTCACCTGTTGAGTATTTACAGGATTCGCGCGACATCTTGCGGACCTCTGGCGCCGGTGCTTGAGTGTGCGGCACCCACTGCTCCTGCCCAGAGGGGTCCACCGATGAGAAGCACCGGGTTCCGCCGTACCTTCGCCGCGATCGGCGTCTGCTCCCTCGCCCTCGCCCTGACGTCCTGCGGGTCCGGCGACGACTCCGCGAACGGCCGGACGCGCATCACGGTCAACTGCGAACCGCCCAGGAGCGCCAGGACCGACCGGCGGTTCTTCGAGGAGGACGTCGCCTCCTTCGAGAAGCAGCACCCGGACGTCGACGTCGTCGCCCACGACGCGTTCCCCTGCCAGGATCCCAAGACGTTCGACGCCAAGCTCGCCGGCGGCCAGATGGAGGACGTCTTCTACACCTACTTCACCGACGTCCGGCACGTCGTCGACACCGGGCAGGCCGCCGACCTCACCCCGTACGTCAAGGAGTTGCGCAGCTACGGCACCCTGCAGAAGCAGCTGCGCGACATCTACACCGTCGACGGGAAGGTCTACGGCATACCGCGTACCGGCTACTCCATGGGGCTGATCTACAACCGCGAGCTCTTCGAGCGGGCCGGCCTCGACCCCGACAGGCCGCCGGCGACCTGGGCAGAGGTGCGCGCCGCCGCCAGGAGGATCGCCGCCCTCGGCGACGGAACCGTCGGCTACGCCGACTACAGCGCGCAGAACCAGGGCGGCTGGCACTTCACCGCCGAGCTGTACGCCCACGGCGGCGACGTCGTCGGCCCCGACGGGAAGAAGGCCACCGTGGACACCCCCGAGGGCCGCGCCGTCCTGCGGACCCTCCACGACATGCGGTGGACGGACCGCTCCATGGGCAGCAAGCAGTTGCTCGTCATCAACGACGTCCAGCAGATGATGGGCGCCGGCAAGCTCGGCATGTACCTGGCGGCCCCGGACAACATCCCGATCCTGGTGAAGGAGAAGGGCGGCAACTACAAGGACCTCGCCCTCGCCCCCATGCCCGGCGGCAGGGCCACCCTCGTCGGCGGCGACGGCTACATGTTCCACAAGAGCGCCACGCCCGCCCAGATCCGGGCCGGCCTGCAATGGCTGGACCACATGTTCCTCACCCCCGGCAAGGGCTTCCTCGGCGACTACGCCCGTGCGAAGAAGCACGACGCCCCCGTCGGCCTGCCCGAACCACGGCTGTTCACCGGCGCCGCCGACGCCCGGGACCAGCAGGTCAAGAAGGCCAACGCCAACGTGCCCATCGGGAACTACCGGGCCTTCCTCGACGGCAGCCGGAACCTCGAGATGAAGATCGAGCCGCCCGACGCCCAGCAGATCTACTCCGTCCTCGACGGTGTGGTCTCCGCCGTGCTGACCCGGCGGGACGCCGACATCGACCGGCTCCTGCAGGACGCCTCCGGCAAGATCGACGGCATCCTGGCCCGGAGCTGAGGGATGATGACGAAGACGGCTGAGCGGCGGCCCGTCGGGCAGGCCACCGTGCGCCCGGCCCAGGCGCCGCCCCCGGCGGGGCGCCGGGGCCGGCGGCGCCTGGCCGACCAGGTCCGTGCCTACGCCTTCCTCCTCGGCGGCCTCGTCTGTTTCACCCTCTTCTCCTGGTACCCGGCGATCCGCGCGGTCGTGATCGCCTTCCAGAGGTACACGCCCGGCGCGCCGCCCGAATGGGTCGGCACCGCCAACTTCACCCGCGTCTGGCACGACCCCGAGTTCGGCGCCGCCTGGCGCAACACGCTCACCTTCACGCTGCTGGCCCTGCTGATCGGCTTCGCGGTCCCCTTCGTGTTCGCCCTCGTGCTCAACGAACTGCGGCACGCCAGGGCGTTCTTCCGGGTCGTGGTCTACCTGCCGGTGATGATCCCGCCCGTGGTCGGCGCCCTGCTGTGGAAGTGGTTCTACGACCCCGGCGCCGGCCTCGCCAACGAGGCGCTGCGGGCGCTGCACCTGCCCACCTCCGACTGGACCAACGGCGGCGACACCGCCCTGGTCTCCCTGGTGATCGTCGCCACGTGGGCCTCCATGGGCGGCACCGTGCTGATCTACCTGGCCGCCCTGCAGTCCATCCCCGGCGAGCTCTACGAGGCGGCCGAGCTGGACGGCGCGGGCCTGCTGCAGCGGATCCGGCACGTCACCGTGCCGCAGACCCGGTTCGTGATCCTGATGCTCATGCTCCTGCAGATCATCGCGACCATGCAGGTCTTCACCGAGCCGTTCGTCATCACCGGCGGCGGCCCGGAGAACGCCACCGTCACCGTGCTCTACCTCATCTACAAGTACGCGTTCCTCTACAACGACTTCGGCGGCGCCTGCGCCCTGAGCGTCATGCTGCTCGCGCTGCTCGGCGTCTTCTCCGCCGGCTATCTGCGGCTCACCCGGTCCGAGGAGGACGCATGAGCACCCGCACGCTCCTCTCCCCGGCGGCGCTCGCCCGCCCCCGCGGCAGGGCCGCCTACTGGACCGTCCTCACGGGTGCCGTCGTGCTGTTCGCGCTGGCCTTCCTCTTCCCCGTCTACTGGATGGTGACCGGCGCGACCAAGTCGCCGGACGAGGTGGCCCGGACGCCGCCCACCCTGGTGCCGGAGCACTGGCGCCTCGACGCCTACGCGGACGCCTGGGACCTGATGGAACTGCCGCGGCACCTGTGGAACACCGTGGTCCAGGCGGCCGGCGCCTGGTTCTTCCAGCTGGTGTTCTGCACGGCGGCCGCCTACGCGCTGTCCAGGCTGCGGCCGGCCTTCGGCAAACTGGTGCTCGGCGGCATCCTGGCCACCCTGATGGTGCCGGCCCAGGCCCTCGTCGTGCCCAAGTACCTGACGGTCGCCGATCTGCCGCTGATCCACACCAGCCTGCTCAACGACCCGCTCGCCGTCTGGCTGCCGGCCGTCGCCAACG
Source organism: Streptomyces sp. NPDC003697 (assembly GCF_053587115.1). Lineage (NCBI taxonomy): Bacteria > Bacillati > Actinomycetota > Actinomycetes > Kitasatosporales > Streptomycetaceae > Streptomyces > Streptomyces sp. NPDC003697. The sequence goes on along the minus strand of NZ_JBSFNN010000045.1, from coordinate 37,247 downwards.
CCTTCAACCTCTACCTGCTCAAACGCTTCTTCGACCGGATCCCGCGTGAGGTGCTGGAGGCGGCCCAGATCGACGGCGCCGGGCCGCTTCGCGTCCTGTGGTCGGTCGTGCTGCCCATGTCCCGTCCCGTGCTCGGCGTGGTGTCGATCTTCGCGCTGGTCGCCGTGTGGCAGGACTTCCTGTGGCCGCTGATGGTCTTCTCCGACACCGACAAGCAGCCGATCAGCGTGGCACTCGTGCAACTGTCGCAGAACATCCAGCTGACCGTGCTCCTCGCCGCCATGGTGATCGCCAGCGTCCCCATGGTCGCGCTGTTCCTCGTCTTCCAGCGGCACATCGTCGCCGGGATCGGCGCGGGCAGCACCAAGGGCTGAGACGCCGCCCCCGAAGAAGGAAGGCACACCGTGGGACAGCCCACCCCCGCCCCCGACCGAGACGACTGGTGGCGGTCCGCCGTCGTCTACCAGGTCTACGTCCGCAGCTTCGCCGACGGCGACGGCGACGGCACCGGCGACCTCGCGGGCGTCCGCGCCCGGCTGCCCTACCTCGCCGGACTCGGCGTGGACGCGCTGTGGTTCACCCCCTGGTACCCCTCGCCGATGAAGGACGGCGGCTACGACGTCGCGGACTACCGCGCCGTCGACCCGGCCTTCGGCACGCTGGCCGAGGCGGAGAAACTCATCGCCGAAGCGCGTGAGCTGGGCATCCGCGCCCTCGTCGACATCGTCCCCAACCACGTGTCCGACCAGCACCCCTGGTTCCGGGCCGCTCTGGCCGGCGGACCCGAGCGCGAGCTGTTCCACTTCCGCCCGGGCCGGGGCGCGCACGGCGAACTGCCGCCCAACGGCTGGCGGTCGCAGTTCGGCGGGCCGGCCTGGACGCGCCTGCCCGGCGGCGACTGGTACCTGCACCTGTTCGCCCCCGAGCAGCCCGACCTCAACTGGGCCCACCCGGCGGTCCGCAGGGAGCACGAGGACATCCTGCGGTTCTGGTTCGAGCGGGGCGTCGCGGGAGTCCGCATCGACTCGGCCGCCCTGCTCGTCAAGGATCCACGGCTGCCCGACTTCGTCGAGGGCCGGGATCCGCACCCCTACGTCGACCGGGACGAACTGCACGACGTCTACCGCTCCTGGCGCCGGATCGCCGACGAGTACGGCGGCGTCTTCGTCGGCGAGGTCTGGCTGCCCGACTCCGAGCGCTTCGCCCGGTACCTGCGCCCCGACGAACTGCACACCGCCTTCAACTTCTCCTTTCTGTCGTGCCCGTGGGAGGCCCGGCGGCTGCGGGACTCGATCGACGAGACGCTCGCCGAGCACGCCCCCGTGGGCGCTCCCGCCACCTGGGTGCTGTGCAACCACGACGTGACCCGCACGGTCACCCGCTACGGGCGCGAGGAGACCGGCTTCGACTTCGCCACCAAGGCCTTCGGCACCCCCACCGACCTCGCACTGGGCACACGGCGGGCCCGGGCGGCCGCGCTGCTGTCCCTGGCCCTGCCGGGCGCGGCCTACGTCTACCAGGGGGAGGAACTCGGGCTGCCCGAGGCGGACGTCCCCGTCGAACGCATACAGGACCCGATGTACTTCCGCTCGGGAGGCACCGACCCCGGCCGGGACGGCTGCCGGGTGCCGCTGCCCTGGGAGGCCGGGGCCCCCAACGCCGGGTTCGGCAGCCGGGAGGAGCCCTGGCTGCCGCAGCCCGCGGACTGGGGATCGTACGCAGCCGACCGGCAGCAGGCGGACCCGTCCTCCATGCTCACCCTCTACCGGGAGGCCATCCGTCTCCGCCCGCTGTTCGGCGCCGGCCCCCTCACCTGGCTGCCCGCCCCCGAGGGCGTCCTCGCCTTCACCCGCGCCGGCGGCGCGACCTGCGTGGTGAACCTCGCTCCTGCGCCCGCCACGCTGCCCGGGCACACACACCTCCTCCTCACCAGCGGCTCGCTGGACGACCACGGCCGTCTTCCGCAGGACACGGCGGCCTGGCTGCGCATCTGACCCCGGCCGCCCGGCACCACCCCGCTGTCCCAGCACCCCCACACGAAGGGATCGGCACATGCAGGGCACCACGCACGGCAGAAATGTCAGGCACATGTCATCACTCGGGGCGGTCGTCGCCCTGGCCGCCGGGACGCTCGTCGGCCTCGGCGCGCCCACCGCCCACGCGGCCGCCGGCGCGACCCTCCCGTTCACCTCCGTGGAGGCCGAGTCCGCCGCCACCACCGGGACGAGGATCGGCCCGGACCACACCCAGGGCACCCTCGCCTCGGAGGCCTCCGGACGCCAGGCGGTCCGGCTGTCCCCGGGCCAGCGCGCGGAGTTCACCGTGCCGCGTACCGCCAACGCCCTGAACGTCGCCTACAGCGTCCCCGACGGGCAGTCCGGCACCCTCCAGGCCTACGTCAACGGCACCAGGCTGGCGAAGGCGCTCACCGTCACGTCCAAGTACTCCTACGTCGACACCGGCTGGATCGCGGGCTCCAGGACCCACCACTTCTACGACAACGCCCGGATGCTGCTCGGCCGGGACGTCCAGGCGGGCGACAGGGTCGCCGTCGAGGCGGCGAACGTCCAGGTGACCGTGGACGTGGCCGACTTTGAACTCGTCCCTGCCGCCGCCTCCCAACCCGCCGGATCGGTCTCCGTCACCTCCAAGGGCGCCGACCCCGGCGGCCAGGGCGACTCCACGCAGGCCTTCCGGGACGCCATCGCCGCGGCCCGGGGAGGAGTGGTGTGGATCCCGCCGGGCGAGTACCGGCTCACGTCCTCCCTGAGCGGGGTCCGGGACGTCACCCTGCGGGGCGCGGGCCACTGGTACTCCGTCGTGCACTCCTCGAGCTTCATCAACCAGAGCAGCTCCTCGGGCAACGTCCACATCGAGGACTTCGCGGTCGTCGGGGAGGTCACCGAACGCGTCGACTCCAGCCCCGACAACTTCGTCAACGGCTCGCTCGGACCCGGCTCATCCGTCTCCGGCATGTGGCTCCAGCACCTGAAGGTCGGCCTGTGGCTGACCGGCACCAACGACAACCTGGTCGTCGAGGGCAACCGCTTCCTCGACACCACCGCCGACGGCCTCAACCTCAACGGCACGGCGAGGGGCGTCCGGGTGCGCAACAACTTCCTGCGCAACCAGGGCGACGACGCGCTTGCCATGTGGTCGCTGTACGCGCCGGACACCGACAGCAGCTTCGAGAACAACACCGTCTCCCAGCCCAACCTCGCCAACGGCATCGCGATCTACGGCGGCACGGACATCACGGTGCGGAACAACCTGGTCTCGGACACCAACGCCCTCGGCAGCGGCATCGCCATCTCCAACCAGAAGTTCCTTGACCCCTTCCACCCGCTGGCCGGCACCATCACGGTCGACGGCAACACGCTGGTACGGACCGGCGCCATGAACCCCAACTGGAACCACCCCATGGGCGCCCTGCGCGTCGACTCCTACGACAGCGCGACCGACGCCACGATCAGGATCACCAACACGACGATCACCGACAGCCCCTACAGCGCCTTCGAGTTCGTCTCCGGCGGCGGGCGCGGCCTGCCGGTCCGCAACGTCACCGTGGACGGCGCGACCGTGCGCGACACCGGCACCGTCGTCGTGCAGGCCGAGACCCAGGGCGCCGCGGCCTTCCGCAACGTGAGCGCCACCGGTGTGGGCGCCGCCGGCGTCTACAACTGCCCCTACCCGGCCGGCTCCGGCACCTTCGCCCTCACCGACGGCGGCGGCAACTCCGGCTGGAGCACCACCTGGTCGGACTGCTCGGCCTGGCCGCAGCCCGGCCAGGGGAACCCGGACCCCGACCCCGGACGCAACCTCGCCCGGGGCCGCCCCGCCACCGCCACCGGCTCCCAGGACGTCTACACGCCCGGCAGGGCCGTCGACGGTGACGCCGGCAGCTACTGGGAGTCCGCCAACAACGCCTTCCCGCAGTCCTGGACGGTCGACCTCGGCTCGGCGCAGGCCGTGGGCCGCCTGGTGCTGAAGCTGCCGCCCCCGTCCGCCTGGCAGGCGCGCACCCAGACCCTGTCCGTGCTGGCCAGCACCGACGGGTCGGCGTACACGACGGTGGTGGCCCCGAGGGACTACCGCTTCGACCCGGCGACCGGCAACACGGTGACCGTCCCGCTGCCGGCCGGCACGACGCTGAGACACCTGCGGCTGACGGTCACCGCCAACACCGGCTGGCCCGCCGCGCAGTTCGGCGAGGTGGAGGTGTACCGGACGTCGTGACCGCACGGCGCCCGCCACCGTCCGGCGGTGTTCGCGCGAGCGGTTGATTTCCGGCCGGCTCACGGTAGTGTGCCCCGGTGACCACGCATTCGAACACACCTGCAGGTTGGTATCCGGATCCGCACGGAGCCGCCCGGACGCTCCGCTACTGGGACGGCTCCCAGTGGACCGAACACACCCATGCCGACCAGCAGGGCCAGGCCGCGCCGCACATCCCGGCGCAGCCGGCCGGTCCCGACCCGCGCGTCCAGCACCAGGTGCAGCAGGAGGCCGGGGTCGCCCCGGGCACCGTCGGCGGCGGCAGCCTGTTCACCGAACCCGTGCTGGTGGTGAACCAGAAGGCCAAGCTCATCGAGCTGACCAACGAGTACAAGGTCTTCGACCAGAACGGCAACCAGATCGGCGCCGTCACCCAGGTCGGGCAGGGCGCGCTGCGGAAGATCGTGCGGTTCCTCTGGAGCATCGACCAGTTCCTGACGCACAAGCTGGAGATCCGTGACGCCCACGGCCGGCCGCAGCTGCTGCTGACGCGGCCCGCGAAGATCTTCAAGTCGCGGGTGATCGTGACGCGTCCGGACGGGCAGCACGTCGGCGAGATCGTCCAGCAGAACGTCTTCGGCAAGATCAACTTCGCGATGAACGTGAACGGCCAGAAGGTCGGCGCGATCAAGGCGGAGAACTGGCGCGCCTGGAACTTCGCCATCGTCGACCACGCCGACAACGAGGTCGCCCGGATCACCAAGACGTGGGAGGGCCTGGCGAAGACGATGTTCACCACGGCCGACAACTACGTCCTGCAGATCCACTACCAGCTGCCCGAGCCGCTGCGCACCCTCGTGGTGGCGACCGCGCTCACCGTCGACACCGCGCTCAAGCAGGACGCGCGCGGGTTCGGCTGACAGGCGATCACCGCGGTGTGAACCGCGTGGGCCCGGGCCCGGCCTCGGCGGGGGTGGCAGCGTTGTGTCGTCGCCGGACGCGGGTCCGGGATCCAGGGCTTGGACAGCGGCCACGGGGTGTGCCCCGTGGCCGCTGTGCCGTGTCCGGGCCGCGTGTCCGGCGCCCGCCTCGGCCGGATCCGTCCCCGGCGCGTCCGCAGGGGGAGGCGTCCGCGCGGGCGGCGACTGCGCGGGGGCCGGGGGCCGACCGGGGACGCGTCACCGCCGCCAGCCGTTCGTGTGCCCTGCCCGGGGGTGCGGTGCTGCGCCCGGGGGTGGGCGTGCTCGGGGTGCGGTCCTGCGCCCCGGGGTGGGCGTGCTCGGCCGCGCCGTCTACGGCCGGGGGAGGGCGTGCTCGGCTGTGCCGTCGTGGGCCCGAGGCGCGGTGTGTGAGGTCGCGGCTTGTCGCGTCCTCACAGGGGTCTGCGCCTGCCGGGGGGCGGGGACCGGCGTCCGCCCGGGGGTCCGGGTCCGCCCGGAAGTCCGCGTTCGCCCGAAGGTCCGAGTCCATCTGGAGGTCCGCGTTCGCCCGACGGTCCGAGTCCGTCCGGAATTCCGCGACCGTCCGAGGGGTCGCGCCTGCCTGGTGGCTCGCGTCCGCCCTGTGCTGTCGGCGGACTCGGCGTCGGGCGCGGGCTCGGTGGCGGGCACTGATGCGGTGACGGGCGCCGGTGCGGTGCCGGGGCCGGCCCGGGACAGCAGCACCACGCCCCAGGAGGCGAGCGCCGCGCCCGCCAGCGCGAGCAGGATGCCCGCCGTGCCGCCGCCCAGGCCCTGCCCGAGCAGTGCCAGCCCGATCACCGCGGCGGCCGCCGGGTTCGTCAGCGTGACCACCGCGAGCGGGGCGCTCAGGCCACCGCGGTAGGCGGTCTGCGACAGCAGCAGTCCGCCGGTGGCGAAAGCGGCGACGAGCAGCGCCGTGACGACGACCTGCCCGCTCAGCGGCGGACCCGACCGGTCCGTCGCGGAGACCGTGACGGTCTGGGTGAGCGCGGAGGCGACGCCCGAGGCCACCCCGGACGCGGTCGCGTGCCGCAGCCCCGGGCGCGCGCCCGGCCGCGACAGTATGCCGATCAAGACGGCCGTGACCCCGGCCACCCCCACCGCCTCGACCGGACTCAGCACCTGCTCGGGCGTGGGCCCGGACGCCACGACAAGGAGCGCGCCGAGTCCGAGGAGTGTCAGCGCCGTCCCCCGCCACTCGGCCGCCGCGACCCGGCGCCCCGCCGACCGGGCCCCCATCGGCACCGCGGCCACCAGCGTCAGCGCGCCGAGCGGCTGCACCACGGTGAGCGGGCCGTACGCGAGGGCCACCACGTGCAGCAGCGCCGCCCCCGCGTTCAGCGCGACGGCCCCCCACCAGGCGCCCCGGCACAGCAGCCGGCGTACGCCCGCCCGGCCGGCGCGCGAAGCGAGCCGTTCCTGGGCCACCGCCGCGGCCGCGTAGGCGACGGCGGAGCACAGCGACAGGACGACGGCGAGCAGGGCGGCGCTCACCGGCCCGCCCCGACGAGGGCGTTCTGCCGTGCCGGCACGCGACCGCCGGCGCGCCGCCCCGCGGTCGCCGTCGCGCGCTGCGGCAGCCGGACGACCGCCAGCGCGGCGAGGACCAGCGCCGTCGCCGCGACCGCGTCGAGCCAGTAGTGGTTCGCCGTGCCCACGATGACGAGCAGGGTCAGCAGCGGGTGCAGCAGCCACAGCGGACGCCAGCGCGACCGGGTGGCGACGACCAGCCCGACCGCCACCATCAGCGCCCAGCCGAAGTGCAGGGACGGCATCGCCGCGAACTGGTTGGACAGGTGGTCGGTGCGCGGCGGCCCGTACACCGACGGGCCGTAGACGCGGGCGGTGTCCACCAGGCCGGTCGCGGCGAGCATGCGGGGCGGGGCGAGCGGGAACGCCAGATGCAGCACCAGGGCCGCCGCCGTGACCGCGGCGAGGACGCGCCGGGCCCAGACGTAGTGCGCCGGGCGCCGCAGGTAGAGCCAGACGAGGAAGGCCACGGTGGCGGGGAAGTGCACGGTCGCGTAGTAGCCGTTGGCGAGGTGCGCCAGGGTGTCGCCGTGCAGCAGCGGGGACTGCACCGACCCCTCGCCGGGCAGATGCACCGCCCGCTCGAGGTCCCACACGCGGTGCGCGTTGCGGAAGGCCTCGCCGGTGTGGTCCGCGGCCAACTGCCGGCCGGCCTTGTAGACGAGGAACAGCCCGGTGACGAGCAGGAGTTCGCGGACGAGCGGCGGCCGCGCTGTCGCGTCGGTCTTCCTCTCGGCGGCCTTGGCGCGGGCGTTCATCCCGTGGCCCCCTCGGTGACGGTGGTGCGTGTGGTGGTGCGGCCGGGCCCGGGACTCTCCCAGCCGGAGTCGATACGGTGGCGTACCGATACGCCAGTGTACCGATACGTGAGTGTACCGATACGCTCGAGTACCGGTACACTGCGTACCGATGGCTGGGCGCCACACTGGACGGCAGCCCCGTGCACCGCGGGGCGCGAGCGAGGAGGAGAGCGATGACGTCGCAGGCCGCGGACCGACCGGAGACGGTCGGAGCCTCGCGCCGCTCCAAGATCACGCCCGAGCGTGAGCAGGAGTTCTTCGACGCCGTGCTCGACCAGATACGCGAGTGCGGTTACGAGGCCGTCACCATGGAGGGCGTCGCTGCCAGCACGCGGTGCAGCAAGTCCACGCTCTACCGGCAGTGGAAGACCAAGCCGCAGTTCGTGGTGGCCGCGCTGCGCGCCAATCGCTGCTCGCGCTTCGCGGGCATCGACACCGGCTCGCTCGCGGAGGACCTGCGCCGGGCGGCGCGGGCCGCGGGGGAGTGGTCGGGCCGCGACACCAGGCTGCTGCAGGCCCTCGGGCACGCCATCACGCAGGACAGGGAGCTCCAGCAGGCGCTCCGCGAGACGCTCGTGGAGCCGGAGGTCGCCGCGCTCAAGGAGATCCTGCGCCGCGGGGTGGAGCGTGGGGAGGTGCCCGCGGGCCATCCGGCGCTGGAGTACGTGCCGGCGCAGGTGCTCGGCGTCCTGCGCGTGCGCCCGTTCCTGGAGGGGGAGTACGCCGACCCGGACTATCTGGTCCGGTTCGTGGAGGCCGCCGTGCTGCCGGCGCTCGGCCTCACCTGAAGACGCGGGTCGCCGTCCACGGGATGACTGGACGGTGACCTGCCCGCGCCGCACCGTGGGGACGGGGGCGGCGCGCACCCCCGGCCGGGTGGGGTTCCTCTTGAGCGGAGGGGCACCCCACCCGGCCGATGCGTGCGGGCCTTCCGCCGGGCCGGGTGCCGGTCCCGACTGCCCGGTGACGGACAGGCGGTCCCGGGCCCGGGGGATCACACGTTCTGGCCGTCGCCTCCGTCCGAGGAGGCCTTGATGCCCTGGGTGATCTCGTCGATGACGGACAGCTTCTGGCCGACGTCCACACCGAAGCGCACCACGACCAGCCGTGCGGGCGAGGCGGGCGAGGGGAACGCCAGCGACTCGACGTAGCCGTCGGCGCCCTTGCTGGTGACCGCCTTCCAGCGGACCAGGTAGCCCTTCTGCCCGGCGACGGTCACCGCCCTGGAGGCGAGCACCTGGTGCGAGGTGATCCCGCCGTAGGTCTTCCCGCCGTACGACTCCTGGGCGTTGGCCGCGATGTCGGCCTTCGCCACCTCCTCGGCCGTGCTGCCCTTGGTGCCCAGGGCCAGGGCGGGCGCCGAGTACGCGCCGCCCGGTGTGCAGGTCAGCGTCGTGTCACCGGGACACTTGTAGGAGTCCTCCGACGTGATCTGCGCGCCCACGCTCATCCTCCGGCCGTACCAGCCGTCCGGGACGGGCAGGCTGATGCCGCTGAGCCGGTCCGGCACCGCACCGCTGGTGATCTTCGGCCCTTCCGACCCGTCCGGCGAGGGCGACTGCCCGCCGTCGCCGTCCGGCCCACCGGGACCACCCGACCCGCCGTCGAACGGGCCGCCCCGGCCGCCGGGACCCTCCTGGCCCTGCCGGGAACCGGCGCGGTTGCCGCCGTCGTCGCCCTTGGTCAGCGCGTACACGCCCACGCCGATGCTCGCCAGCACGGCGGCGGCCACGGCCACGGCGATGCCCGTGCGCAGTCCGCGGCGCGGGACGGCGGGCGGCTGGACGGGGTACGGCGGGTAGCCGGGGTACGCCGATTGGCCGGGGTACGCCGGGCCTCCGGGGTACGTCGGACGGGTTCCGGCGGCCTGCGGCTGCTGCGGCGGGGGACCCCATACGGCGGCCGACCCGGCGGGGCGGGTCCGGTCCGTCCATGCCTTACCGTCCCACCAGCGCTCGGTGGCGGGGCCGTTACTTGATTGCCCGGGGTCGGGGTACCACCCGGGAGGAGTCACCTGCGTCATGCCCCCACCGTATGAGGCGTCGGTGAAAGCCGGATGAGAGGACCTGGCGTGACTCGCCCGTCGGCGTGTCGGCGTGTCGGTTTGTCGGCCGCGTGCGCGTGCCGGGGGCGCCGGGGGGTGTCCGCTCGGGGCGGGGTGCGGTTGTTCTCGTCGGACACAAGAGGCGCCGCCCGCCGCGACACGTTGGTCCATTCATTCGCCGGGGCAGCGGGTCGGTGGTGACCTGGCGGCGGGTCAGATGGTGCTGGACCGCCTTTGTACTCCGGGTAGAGGGAGTCAAAGCCGTCGGCGTTGAAGTTGTGGATCACGGCCCAGGACGTTCACCCTGTCCGAGCGGCGCGACATCAAGAAGATCGCCAAGTCCAGGCCGGCCGGCCACAGTCTGCCGCCTCCCGACCTGGAGCCTGGCCGAGCCGGCCGACTTCCTGGTCGCCGAGGGGGTGGTCGACGACGTCAGTGGGACGGTGCCAGGGAGCGCACGACGTCGAACTCGTTGCCCTCGGGGTCGGCCATGACCACCCAGCTCCGGCCAGGGCCCGGGCCCACGTCCACCTTGGCGGCGCCAAGGCCAAGCAGCCTGGCCACCTCGTCGTCGGTACTGCCGTCGATCGGGCTGACGTCCAGGTGGAGCCGGTTTTTCACGGTCTTGCCCTCGGGCACCCGGATGAAGAGCAGGGTGGGCGGCATCTGGCGGGCCCGGACCTCCTCGACGGTCGGCTCCCAGGAACCGATCTCGACCTTGCCCTCGCTCCGGTCGACCACCTTGAAGCCCAGGACCGCGCACCAGAAGGCCGCGAGGCGCTCCGGATCGTGGCAGTCGACAACCAACTCGGTGAACCTGCTGGTCATTACTCCCCCAGACAGTGCGGACGGGAGCTCAGCCTAGGGGGCCGCGCCACCCCTCCGGTCCGGAATCGCTACGACCACCCTCTCCTTCGAGCACGTGAACCGATGCCAGGCGCACCGTTTCCTGGATCCCGCGCACCTGGTCCGTCACCTGTCTGCCCGTCATCCCGCGCCGGCAGCCGCCCGCCGGTGGCGTGGCCGGCAGCCGCACGCGCACACGGGCCCGTGGCCGGTGGTGCGTGCGGTGAAGTGGGCTGGTTTTGCGGTTTATTGACCCGCGCGGGGGTGAGCCCGTGCAGGTGGCCGCCCCTGTGTGTCGCCCCTCTGTACCGCAGATCACCCGACACGGCAACGGGTGCCCGGACGGTCCTTCACTTCGGCGGCCGGAGGGCTAGGCTCGCAACCGTACGTCGTTCGGGCGACTTGGGGAGGTAGCGGGATGACGGAGGGACGGCCGGGCGAGGCCGCCTCGGTTTCCCTGTGGGAGCGCGACGAGGAGGTCGCCGCCGTCGTGAGGGCCCTCGGCACCCTGTGCGCGGACCGCTCCACCCCGGGGAGTGTGCTGGTCTTCCAGGGGGAGGCGGGGCTCGGCAAGACGGCGCTCCTCGCCGAGACCCGGCGGCTCGCCGAACAGCGCGGCTGCACGGTGTGGTCGGCGCGCGGCGGTGAGATCCTGCGCTCAGTTCCCTTCAATGTCGTACGGCAGTTGCTCCAGCCCGCCCTCGTGTCCCTGATGCCGGAGGAGGCCCGCGAGTACCTCGGTGACTGGTACGACATCGCGGGCCCGGCGCTCGGCATCGCCGCGCCGGGCAGCCGCCAGGCCGACCCGCAGGGCGTGATCGACGGCCTGGTCGCCGCGATGCGCCGGCTCGCCGGGCGCGAGTGGCCGCTGGTGCTGCTGATCGACGACGCGCACTGGGCCGACCAGGAGACCCTGGGCTGGCTCGCCGCCTTCACCCAGCGCCTCGACGACCTGTCCGTGCTGGTCGTGATCGCCCGCCGGGCCGGTGACGCCGCCAGCGCCCGCCACCTCGACGCGGTCGCCGCCACCGCGGGCGTCAGCGACCTGAGCGCCCTCACCCCGGAGGCGACGGCCGGTCTCACCCGCGCCACCCTCGGCCCGCACGCCGACGCCGCGTTCTGCCGCGAGGTGTGGGCGGTCACCGCCGGCAACCCCTACGACACCGTCGAACTCCTCGCCAAGGTGCAGGACAGCGAGATGGAGCCGGTCGAGCCGCACGCCGGCGAACTGCGCGACCTGAACCGCACGGCCCGCGGCGGCGGACTCGTCGCCCGTCTGGAGGGCCTCGGCATCGACGCCACCCGGTTCGCCTGGGCCGCCGCCATCCTGGGCACCGGCATCTCCGTGCACCTCGTCGCCCGGCTCGCCACCATGAACCCCGACGACGCGCGGCGCTGCGCCGAACTGCTGCGCGGTGCCCGCATCCTGACCGACCCCGACCCGGCGCACGTCCAGGCCGGCCACGGGGACCTGGAGTTCGTGCACCCGCTGATCGCCAGTGCCGTCTACAACTCCATCCCGGACGCCCTGCGCACCGCCATGCACGGCATCGCGGCCCAGCTCATCACCGACTCCGGGATGGGCGCCGCCGCGGCGTCCCGGCACCTGCTCCACGTGCACCCGGACGACGACGAGGAACTGGTCGAGCAACTGCGCCAGGCCGCCCGCGAGCACCTCGCCGTCGGCGCCCCCGACGCGGCCCGCCGCTGCCTGGAGCGGGCCCTGCTGGAGCCGCCCACCCCCGAGATGCACGCGCGGGTGCTCTACGAGCTGGGCTGCGCCACCCTGCTGACCGCGCCCGCCACCACCATCGAGCACCTGCAGACCGCGCTGGCCATGCCCGGCCTCGACGGGGACACCCGCGTGGACGCCATCTGCCGCCTCTCCCAGGCCCTGCTCCACAACAACCAGCTGGAGGAGGCCGTCCGCACGGTGGAGGCGGAGGCGGCCCGGCACGAGGCGGGCCCCACCCGGCTGCGGCTGCAGGCCGTGCAGTACATGTGGGAGGGCCTGTACGCGGGTGAGACCACCTCACCCGGCCGCTCCGAGCGGCTCGCCGAACTCGCCGCGGGCTGCACCGGGCGCGACAACTCCGAGCGTGCCCTGCTCATCCTGCGCGGCTTCGACGCCATGGCGCGCGGCGAGAACGCCGAGGAGGTCGCCGAACTGTGCGACCGTGCCCTCGTCAACGGCCGTCTCGCCCCCGGACTCGGCTGGACCGACCCCGAGTGGGGCATCGAACTGCTGCTGATGCTGGCCAGTGCCTACGCCTACTGCGACCGCCTCGACCGGGCCGAGGCCCTCTACACCGAGGGACTGAGCGCCTACGAGTGCGCCGGCTGGAGCGGCGGCCACCTCGCGCTCGCCCTCGCCTACGTCGGGCTCGGCCACCGCAGACGCGGACGGCTCAAGGAGGCCGAGAGGACGCTGCGCGAGTCGTTGCGCGTCGCCGAACGGGTCGGCCGCGGCCTGCCCCTGTACTGGACCGCCACCTGCAACCTCGTCGACACGCTGCTCGCCCGCGGCCATGTCGAGGAGGCCTGGCAGGTGGCCGAGCAGTACGGCTTCGCGCCGCCGTACCCGTCGACCATCGTCATCCCCGATCCGCGCACCGTGCGCGGCAGGCTGCTGCTCGCCGTAGGCCGTACGAAGGACGGCATCAACGAACTGGAGGCCGCGGAGAAGGCGGCGACCGTCCGAGGCCACCACAACCCGGTGATGGTGCCCTGGGCCGTCGACCTCGCCCGGGCGCTCGCCGTCGAGGACCCGGCCCGCGCCGCCCAGCTCGCCACGGACGCGCGCCGCCAGGCCGAGCGCTTCGGCACGGACACGGCCATAGGGCAGGCCCTGCGCTGCGCCGCCGCCCTGGAGACCGGTCAGCGCGCGGTCCGCCTGGCCGCCCGGGCCGTCGCGTACCTGGAGGCATCGCCCTGCCAGTACGAGCACGCGGCCGCCCGCGTCGAGTACGGCATCGCCATCCGCTCGGCGGCCGAGCTCGACCGGGGTCTGGCGCTGGCCCGTTCGTGCGGCGCGGACGGACTCGCGGACCTGGCGCGCCGAACCCTGGACGCCGGGGATCTGCGGTAGCCCCCATGCGCCGCGGGCGCCCGTTCGTGCCGCGGCGCCCGCGGTGCCGGACGCGTGCTCGCCTCCCCGCTGCCGTCCGCCTTCCGTGCCGGTCAGGTCTCCGTCCGGCCCCCACGGGTGAGCGTCCGCCGCCGTCCGTCCGTGCCGGCCAGGTCTCCGCCCCGTCCGGCCCGACCTCGACCGTGCCGTGAGCGTCAGCCGCCGCTCGCCTCCCCGCGCCGGCCGGGATGCCCGCCCCGCCTCGCCCCCTGCCCATGAGCGCTCGTCGCGGTCCGCCTGCCCGCGCCGGTCAGGTCCGCGCCCGGCCCATGGAGCCCCCGCCGCTGTCGCCTGCTCACCCGCGCACGGGTGGGCCCGGCCCTGCGCCCGCGGGGCCGGGCGACGCAGCCGCCCCGGGCGGGCGCCCGGGGCGGCTGGGAGCGGCCGGTGGCGGGGCCGGGCGGGTCAGTCCGCGTCGGGCGTCTCCTCGGCGAGCACCCGCTGGGCCACCGCGAACGCCGAGTTGGCGGCCGGGACCCCGCAGTACACGGCGGTCTGCAGCAGCACCGCCGCGATCTCCTCCGGCGTCAGCCCGTTGCGGCGCGCGGCCCGTACGTGCATCGCCAGTTCGTCGAGGTGCCCGTGCGCGACCAGCGCCGTCATGGTGATCATGCTGCGTTCGCGGCGCCCGAGCGTCGTGTCGGTCCAGATCTCGCCCCAGGCGTACCGGGAGATGAAGTCCTGGAAGCGGGCGGTGAACGGCGTCTGCCGGGCCTGCGCGCGGTCGACGTGCGCGTCGCCGAGCACCGCCCGCCGCACCTCCATGCCGCGCCGGGCACCCCCGTCGAAGTGCGTCCGCAGCGCGGTCAGCACCGCCTCGGGGCACTGGGCGGGCGCCAGGTGCGAGGCTCCCGGGATCTCGGTCAGCGCCGCGCCGGGCACCGCGTCCGCGATCTCCCTCAGGTGCGCGGGCGGTGTCGCCGGGTCCTCCCGGCCCGCGACGAGGAGGGTCGGCGCGGTGATGCCGGGCAGCGCCTCGCGGAGGTCGAACGCGGCCAGCGCGTCACAGCAGGCGGCGTACGCCTCCGGGTCGGCCTCCCGATGGTCCCGGAGCAGCGTGTCGTCGGTGAAGTCGCCGGTGAACCAGCGCTCGCCCGCGCTTGCCAGCAGCCAGTCCAGGCCCTCCCGCCGGACCCGTTCGGCCCGCTCCCGCCACGGCCCCTCACCGTTGAAGTGGGCCGAGGAGCAGAGCACCGCCAGGGAGGTCACCCGCTCCGGGTGGTGCACGGCGAGGTGCAGGCCGACCGCGCCGCCCAGCGAAACCCCCGCGTACGCGAACCGTTCGATGCCCAGCGAGTCGGCGAGCGCGAGCACCAGAGCGGCGAGGTCGCCGACGGTGGCGCCGGGGCCGATGAGGTCCGCCGGGGAGCCGCCGTGCCCGGGCAGGTCCCAGCGGACCACCCGGTGCCCGATCGACAGCTCGGGCGCGACCCTGTCCCACAGCGCGTACGACGTGCCGAGCGACGGTCCGAGCAGCAGCGGGGGAGCGGAAGCGGGGCCTTCGAGGCGGTGGTTGAGCAGTTTCTCGGTCAACGTCGCTCCAGGGCACGGTCGGTGAGGGCTCCCGCGGAGCCGGTGTAACGGGTGGGGTCGGTGAGCGCGTCGAGGTCGGCCTCCCGCAGCTCGTCCTCCTCGGCGAGCAGGTCGCGCAGGCTGCGTCCCTCGGCGTAGCTGCGCCGGGCGAGGTCGGTGAGCAGTTCCTTCGCGCGGGCGCGGCCGAGCAGCGGGGCGAGCTCCGCGGACAGCCGTTCGGAGACGATCAGCCCGTGGGTCAGCCCGAGGTGCTCCCGCATCGCGTCGGCGTGCACGCGGAGCCCCTCGGTCAGCTCCGCGGCGTCCCGGGCGGCGCCGCCGGTCAGTCGCAGCAGATCGCGCAGCGGCTCCCACTCGGCGTGCCAGGCGCCGGCCGGCCGCTCGTCCTGTGCCGCCAGTGACCCGTACAGCGTCGCCGCGAGCTGGGGGGCGCGCCGGGCGGCCGCCGCGACCAGCGTGGACCGCACCGGGTTGGCCTTGTGCGGCATGGCCGACGAACCGCCGCCGCTGCCCTCCGCGAGCTCGGCGATCTCCGTGCGGGACAGGGTGAGCACGTCCTGCGCGATCCGGCCCAGCGCGCCGGCCGTGAAGGCCAGGCACCCGGCGAGGTCGGCGACGGGCGTGCGCAGCGTGTGCCAGGGCAGCAGCGGCTCCGCCAGCCCCAGTTCACGGGCGTACGCGGCCGGCAGCGCCGTCGCGTCCTCGGCGCCGTACGCGGAGAACGCCGCCAGGGTGCCCGCGGCGCCGCCGAGTTGCGCCGGCAGCGTGTCGCGCACCCGCGTGACGCGGTCCCGGGCGTCCAGCACGAGCGAGCGCCAGCCGGCGGCCTTCAGGCCGAACGTGGTCGGCACCGCGTGCTGGGTGAGCGTGCGGCCCGGCATCACCGTGTCGCGGTGCTCGGCGGCCAGGCGCGCCAGTGCCCGCTCGGTGCGCCCCAGGTCGGCCAGCACCGGCTCCAGGGCGCGCACGGCGACCAGCATCGTCGCCGTGTCCATGATGTCCTGGCTGGTGGCGCCCCGGTGGACGTACGGGCCGTACTCCTCGCCCACCGCGCGGGTGAGGTCCGCGACCAGGGGGATGACGGGGTTGCCGCCGCTCCGGGCGCGCTCCGCGAGGGAGCGCGGGTCGAAGGGGCCGCCGGCCGCGCGGGTCACCGTGTCCGCCGCGCCGTCCGGGGCGAGGCCGAGTGCGGCCTGGGCGCGGGTGAGCGCGGCCTCCGCGTCGAGGAGGGCCCGCAGGTACGCGCCGTCGCTCGTCTCGGCCGCGGCGGCCGAGCCCGCCCAGCCGGGGCCGAGCAGGCCGGCGTCGTGCTCCGCGGGGCCCGGGCCGGCTGCCGATGTCACGTGAACTCCAGGAAGACCGTCTCGCCCTCGCCCTGAAGGCGGATGTCGAAACGGTAGTGGCCGCCGGCCTCCCGCGCGGCGATCAGGGTGTCGCGCCGCGCGGGCTCCAGGCGGGCGAGCAACGGGTCGGCGGCGAGCGCCGCCTCGTCGCCGGGCAGGTAGATGCGGGTGAACAGGTGCACGAGCAGCCCGCGCGCGAACACGCACACGCTCAGGTACGGCGCGTTCCGCCCGCGGGCGCCGGGCCGCAGCGTCCGCGTGTACCAGTGGCCGTCCGTGTCGGTCTGGATGCGGCCGAAGCCGGTGAACTCCACGCCGTTGCGGCCGAGGAAGCCGCCGGAGGCGGGGTCGCGGCGCAGGGAGCCGTCCGTCGTCGGCACGTTGCCGTCCGGGTCCGGCCCCCACACCTCCACGAGGGCGTCCGGCAGCGGCCGGCCCTCGCCGTCGTACACGTAGCCGTGCACGGTGACGGTGTCCGGGTGGCCGAGCGGTGCGATGTCCTCGCCGCCGGGGAAGGGCAGGGCGTACCCGTAGAACGGGCCGACGGTGTGCGACGGGGTGGGCAGCACGCTGTCCGGCCGGTCGGTGTCGATCTTCGTCATGGCGCGGTCAGCGTCCTTCCTCGATCCAGGTGGCCTTCGGGCCGTCGAGCACGATGTCCCAGTGGTAGCCGAGCGAGAACTCCGGTACCGACAGGCTGTGGTCGTAGGTGGCGACCAGCCGCTGCCGGGCGGCGTCGTCCGTCACGGACTGCAGGATCGGGTCGTAGGGGAAGAGCGGGTCGTTGGGGAAGTACATCTGCGTCACGAGCCGCTGGGTGAAGGCCGAGCCGAAGACGGAGAAGTGGATGTGCGCCGGGCGCCAGGCGTTGACGTGGTTGCGCCAGGGGTAGGGGCCCGGCTGGATGGTGGTGAAGCGGTAGAACCCGTCCGCGTCGGTCAGGGTACGGCCGACGCCGGTGAAGTTGGGGTCCAGCGGGGCGTCGTGCTGCTCGCGCTGGTGGGCGTACCGGCCGGCGGAGTTGGCCTGCCAGATCTCGACGAGCTGGCCGCGCACCGGGCGCCCGTCGCGGTCAAGCAGCCGGCCCGAGACGGTGATCCGCTCGCCGACCGGCTCCCCGGTGTGCTGCCGGGTGAGGTCGTTGTCGATCCCGGTGACGTCCCGCTCGCCGAAGGCGGGCGAGGACAGCTCCACCAGTTCCGGGTCCTTGCTGACGTCGATGGCGACCAGCGGCTGCTGGGGGTGGCGCAGGACCGAGGACCGGTAGGGGGCGTAGTCACGGCGCGGGTGGTGCTCGACGGGCGCGCCGCCGGCGACCCGCTTCTCGTACGCGGCGTGCTCGGCCGCGATCTCCTGGTCGATGTCGTGCTGGGTGAGAGCCATGGGTTTTCCTAGCGTTCGAGGACCAGGGCGAGACCCTGGCCCACGCCGATGCAGAGGGTGGCGACGCCGACGCCGGTGCCCCTGCGCGCGAGCTGGTGGGCGACCGTGCCGGCAAGGCGGGCGCCGGAGGCGCCGAGCGGGTGGCCGAGGGCGATGGCACCGCCCTGCGGGTTGAGGACGGCCGGGTCGAACTCGGGCCACTCGGCGAGGCAGCCGAGCACCTGGGCGGCGAACGCCTCGTTGAGCTCCAGGACGGACAGGTCGCCGAACGTCCGACCGGCCCTGGCCAGGGCCCGGGTGACGGCCTCGACCGGGGCGAGCCCGAAGTAGTGCGGGTCGAGGGCCGACAGGCCGGTGGCTCCGACCCGGGCGAGCGGTTCGCGGCCGGTGGCCCTCAGCCCTTCCTCGTCCACGAGCAGGAGGGCTGCGGCGCCGTCGTTGAGCGGTGAGGCGTTGCCCGCGGTGACCGTGCCCCCGGTCGCCCGGAACGACGGCTTCAGCCCGGCCATCGCCTCCTGGGACGCCTCGGGGCGCACGCACTCGTCCGCGTCGAACACACGCGGGCCGCCCTTGCGCTGCGGCACGGACACGGGCGCCAGCTCGGCGTCGAAGAGGCCCTCGGCCCGTGCCTTCGCCGCCTTGCGGTGGGAGGCGAGCGCGAACTCGTCCTGCCGCTCGCGGCTGATCCCGTGCTTGTCGGCGATGAGCTCGGCCGACTCGCCGAGCGGGACGGTCCACTGCGGGTCCATCCGCGGGTTGACCATGCGCCAGCCGAGGGTGGTGGAGTACAGCTCGGCGTGGCCGGCCGGGAAGGGCCTGTCGCTCTTGGGCAGCACGTACGGGGCGCGGGTCATGGACTCCACACCGCCCGCGACGGCGATGGAGGCGTCGCCCACGGCGATGGCGCGGGCCGCCTGGATCACGGCCTCCAGGCCCGAGGCGCACAGCCGGTTGACGGTGACACCGGGCACGGACGTGGGCAGGCCCGCCAGGAGGGCGCCCATCCGGGCGACGTTGCGGTTGTCCTCGCCGGCGCCGTTGGCGTTGCCGAAGTAGACGTCCTCGATCCGGGCCGGGTCGAGCGCGGGCGTGCGGCCGACGAGTTCGCGGATCACGTGGGCGGCCAGGTCGTCCGGGCGGACGGCGGCGAGCCCGCCGCCGTACCGGCCGAACGGGGTCCGCACGGCGTCGACGATGTAGACGTCCCTCACGAGCACTCCTCGGCGACGGTCAGCGTGGCGCCGGTCCTGGCGGTGATCTCTTCCACGGTCACACCGGGCGCCGTCTCGACGAGCACCAGCCCGTCGCCGGTCACGTCCAGCACACCCAGGTCGGTGATGATCCGGTTCACGCAGGCCCTGCCGGTCAGCGGCAGCGTGCACTCCTCGAGGATCTTGGGCGAGCCGTCCTTGGCGGTGTGCGTCATGGCGACGATGACCGTGCGCGCGCCGTGCACCAGGTCCATCGCCCCGCCGATCCCGGTGATCATCTTGCCGGGGACGGCCCAGTTGGCGAGGTCGCCCCGGGCCGAGACCTGCATGGCGCCCAGCACGGCGACGTCGATGTGCCCGCCGCGGATCATGGAGAAGGACAGCGCCGAGTCGAAGAAGGAGGCGCCGGGCAGGACCGTGACGGTCTCCTTGCCCGCGTTGATCAGGTCAGGGTCGACCTGGTCCTCGGCCGGGTACGGGCCGGTGCCCAGGATGCCGTTCTCCGACTCCAGGATCACCTCGACGCCCTCGGGCAGGTGATTGGGGATCAGGGTCGGCAGGCCGATGCCGAGGTTGACGTAACTGCCGTCCTTCAGCTCGCGCGCCGCGCGGGCCGCCATCTCTTCGCGCGTCCAGGCCATCAGCCGTTCACCGTCTTTCCCGCGGCGGGCGCGGAGACCGTCCGCTTCTCGATCTGCTTGTCGGCGGCCTGCTCCGGTGTGAGCGCCACCACCCGCTGGACGAAGATGCCCGGCAGGTGCACCGCGTCCGGGTCGATGGCGCCCGGTTCGACCAGTTCCTCCACCTCGGCGATCGTCACCCGTCCGGCCATCGCGGCCAACGGGTTGAAGTTGCGGGTGGACTTGCGGAAGACCAGGTTCCCGTGCCGGTCGCCCTTCGCGGCCCGGACCAGGGCGAAGTCGGTGCGGATGCCGCGCTCCAGCACGTACTGGCCGCCGTCGAACTCGCGGACCTCCTTCGGCGGCGAGGCGAGGGCGACCCCGCCCTGCCCGTCGTAGCGCCAGGGCAGCCCGCCGTCGGCGACCTGCGTGCCCACGCCGGCCGGGGTGTAGAACGCGGGGATGCCGGCGCCGCCGGCGCGCAGCCGCTCGGCGAGGGTGCCCTGCGGGATCAGCTCGACCTCGAGCTCGCCGGCGAGGTACTGGCGGGCGAACTCCTTGTTGGCGCCGATGTAGGAGCCGGTCACCCGGGCGATCCGGCCGGCCGAGAGCAGTACGGCGAGCCCGGACTCCATCGCCCCGCAGTTGTTGGAGACGACCGACAGCCCGCCGACCCCGCGCTCGTACAGCGCCTGGATCAGCACGTTCGGCACGCCGCTCAGTCCGAAACCGCCCACCGCCAGCGACGCGCCGTCCGGCACGTCCGCCACCGCCTCCGCGGCTGTGGCGACCACCTTGTCCATCGAAACAAGCCCCATCTCTACCGAGCGTTCAGCGGCCAGTTAGTCAGCGCACTGAGTATTACCGCGAGGTTTCCCACACGCTGCCACCGGCTGCCCGAGTCGTCAAGGCCTCAGAAAAAGTCGTGATGGCGCGGGGTGCGGCGTGGAGCGGGTGTCGGGTGAACCGGCCGGACGGGCCGCCCCGGCGAGGGTATCGTTCAGTACACCTACGAATCGTGGCGGCCGGAGCGACATGGCCGGACCGACGGAATCACGCCAAGGAGCGCACATGGGAGCGGTGGACCTCACGACCCACCCCGGGCATCTGGCCCGGCGGCTCCAGCAGGCGCACTACCTGCTGTGGAACACGATGGTCTCCGAGGAGATCACCTCGCCGCAGTTCGCCGTGCTCAACACGCTCGTCGCCGAGCCCGGGCTGGACCAGCGCACGGTGGGGGAGCGGGTCGGCCTGGACCGCTCCACCATCGCCGAGGTCGTCACCCGGCTCGGCCGCCGCGGTCTGCTGGACAAGGTGCGCGACCCGCAGGACGGCCGGCGTTCCCTGCTGCGCCCGACCGAGGAGGGTCAGCGGACGCACCGCAGGCTCAGCGTGCGCACGGCCCGGATGAACCAGGTCTTCCTGGCCCCGCTCAGCCCGGCGGAGCAGACCCAGTTCTTCGACCTGATCCGGCGGGTCGCGGACGCGGCGGAGGGCCTGCGCAACCCCGGGGGGCCCGTGCCCGCACGGCCCTGAGCGGCCCCGGAAGGTGCCCGCGGGCCGCCGGCCGGCCCAGCAGCGCGCCCAGCGGCGCCGGTTGGGCCGACGGCACCGGGGTACCCGGTCGCGGCATCGACGCGACGGAGGGAGCACCACCCGATGAAGGCCGTGACCTGGCAGGGCAAGCGCGACGTACGTGTGGAGGAGGTGCCCGACCCGAAGATCGAGGAGCCGACGGACGCCGTCATCAGGATCACCTCCTCCGGTCTGTGCGGTTCCGACCTGCACCTGTACGAGGTGCTGACGCCGTTCATGACGCCCGGCGACATCCTCGGCCACGAGCCGATGGGCATCGTCGAGGAGGTCGGCTCCGAGGTCACCGGCCTGAAGCCGGGCGACCGGGTCGTGGTGCCGTTTCAAATCTCCTGCGGCCACTGCTACATGTGCTCCTCGGGACTGCAGACCCAGTGCGAGACGACGCAGGTCACCAGCGAAGGCATGGGCGCCGCCCTGTTCGGCTACACCCGGCTGTACGGCGCGGTGCCGGGCGCCCAGGCCGAGTACCTGCGCGTCCCGCAGGCGCACTACGGACCGATCAAGGTCCCGGAGGGACCGGCGGACGACCGCTTCGTCTACCTCTCCGACGTGCTGCCGACCGCCTGGCAGGCCGTCGCCTACGCCGACGTGCCGCCCGGCGGCACCGTGGCCGTGCTCGGCCTCGGGCCGATCGGTGACATGGCCTGCCGGATCGCGCTGGCGCGCGGTGCCGCCCGGGTGTTCGGCGTGGACCTGGTGCCCGAGCGGCTCGCCCGGGCGCGCGCCCGGGGCGTGGAGACGTTCGACCTGCGCGACTTCGACAACGAGAAGGAACTCGTCGCCGCCGTCCGGGACGAGACCGAGGGTCGCGGCCCCGACGCCGTCATCGACGCCGTCGGCACCGAGGCGCACGGCAGCACCGCTGCCAAGCTGGTCCAGCAGACCGCTGCGGTGCTGCCGCGGGCCCTGAGCGGGCCGATCGCGGAGCGTTTCAGCGTCGACCGGATGGCCGCCCTGTACACCGCCATCGAGCTGGTCCGCCGCGGCGGCACCATCTCGCTGTCCGGCGTCTACGGCGGCATGGCCGACCCGATGCCGATGCTGACCCTCTTCGACAAGCAGGTCCAGATGCGGATGGGACAGGCCAACGTCCGCCGCTGGACCGACGACATCATGCCCTACCTGACGGACGAGGACCCGCTCGGCGTCGACGACTTCGCCACCCACAAGGTGTCGCTGGCGGACGCGCCGCACGCGTACGAGATGTTCCAGAAGAAGCAGGACGGCGCCGTGAAGGTGCTGATCAAGCCCTGACCTCTGACGGGGGCGGCCCGGTCCTCGGCCCGTGGTGGATCGCCCGGTTCACCCCGCGGCCGCCCCGGAACCTGCCTGCTGCTCCCCCTCGCAGCCCCGGGCGGGTCCGGGGCCGGCTCAGGCGCCTGACCCGGCCCCGGACCCGCCCGAGCCGAGGATCTGCGCCAGGTCGTAGCGGACGGGTTCCTCGAACTGGGCGTAGGTGCAGCTCTCCGGGGTGCGGTCCGGACGCCAGCGGCGAAAGCGCGCGGTGTGCCGGAACCGCACCCCGTTCTCCATGTGGTCGTAGGCCACCTCGGCCACCCGTTCGGGCCTCAGCGGCACCCAGGACAGGTCCTTCCTGCCCGACCAGCGGCTGGGCGCGCCGGGCAGCCGGGCCGACTCGTGGGCCGCCTCCTCCGACCAGGCAGCCCACGGGTGCCCGGCGACGTCGTCCATGCGCAGCGGCGCCAGCTCCTCGATCAGCTCGGCGCGCCGCTTCATCGGGAAGGCCGCCGCCACGCCGACGTGCTGGAGTTCCCCGCGGTCGTCGTACAGGCCGAGCAGCAGCGACCCGACGACGGGCCCGCTCTTGTGGAGGCGGTAGCCGGCCACGACGACGTCCGCCGTGCGCTCGTGCTTGACCTTGAACATGGCCCGCTGGTCCTGGAGGTAGCGCACTCCTGGCGGCTTGGCGACGACCCCGTCGAGGCCCGCCCCCTCGAACTGCTCGAACCACTGCCGGGCCACCTCGATGTCGGTGGTCGCCGGCGCCACGTGCACGGGCGCGGTGACCCCCTCCAGCGCCTCGACCAGCAGCGCCCGCCGCTCGGCCAGGGGAGCGTCCAGCAGCGACTCGCCGTCCAGGGCCAGCAGGTCGAACGCCACGAACGACGACGGCGTCCGCTCGGCCAGCATCCGCACCCGGGACTGCGCCGGGTGGATGCGCTCGCTCAGCGCGTCGAAGTCCAGCCGGCCCTCCCGCGCGACGACGATCTCCCCGTCCACCACGCAGCGCTCGGGCAGCCGCTCCTTCAGCGCCGCCACCAGCTCGGGGAAGTACCGGGTGAGCGGCTTGCCGGTACGGCTGCCGAGCTCGACCTCGTCGCCGTCGCGGAACACGATCGCCCGGAACCCGTCCCACTTCGCCTCGTAGTGCATGCCCGCGGGGATGCGCGCCACCGCCTTGGCGAGCATCGGCTTCACGGGGGGCATCACCGGCAGATCCATGGTCCGATTCTGCGCGCCCGCGTCCCCGCCCGCCCGGTGTGCGGGGCACCCGCGGTACGCCTACGGTGGCTCGCATGGGCGATGCGGTGGAACTTCACGTGGCCGGCAGGACCGTGCGGCTGTCCAGCCCCGGCAAGGTGTTCTTCCCCGAGCGCGGTTTCACCAAGCTGGACCTGGCCCGGTACTACGCGGCCGTCGGCCCCGGCATCCTGCGCGCCCTGCGCGACCGCCCCACCACCCTGGAGCGCTACCCGGACGGCGTCGGCGGCGAGTCGTTCTTCCAGAAGCGGGCCCCCAAGGGCATGCCCGACTGGATCCCCACCGCGCACATCACCTTCCCCAGCGGCCGCAGCGCCGACGAGATGTGCCCCACCGAGGAGGCGGCCGTGGTGTGGGCCGCCCAGTACGGCACGCTCACCTTCCACCCGTGGCCGGTGCGCTGCACCGACGTCGACCACCCCGACGAGCTGCGCCTCGACCTCGACCCGCAGCCCGGCACCGACTACCGGGACGCCGTGCGCGCCGCCGGGGAGCTGCGGGCGGTTCTTCAGGAGTCCGGCGGTCTGCGCGGCTGGCCGAAGACCTCCGGCGGTCGCGGACTGCACGTCTTCGTGCCGATCGAGCCCCGCTGGACGTTCACCCAGGTGCGGCGCGCCGCGATCGCCGTGGGCCGGCAGATGGAGCGCCGGCTGCCGGACCTGGTGACCATCAAGTGGTGGAAGGAGGAACGCGGCAGCCGCGTCTTCCTCGACTACAACCAGACCGCGCGGGACCGCACCATCGCCTCCGCCTACTCCGTGCGTCCCCGCCCGCACGCCCCCGTCTCGGCGCCCCTGCGCTGGGAGGAGGTGGCGGACGCCCGCCCCGAGGACTTCGACCTGGCGACCATGCCGGCCCGCTTCGCCGAACTCGGCGACGTGCACGCCGACATGGACGACCACGCCTTCTCCCTGGAGGCGCTGCTGGAGCTGGCGGCGAAGGACGAACGCGACCACGGGCTCGGTGACCTGCCCTATCCGCCCGAGTACCCGAAGATGGCGGGCGAGCCGAAGCGGGTGCAGCCGAGCCGGGCGAGGAAGGAGGGCCCGGCCGTCTCCTGACGCCCGGACCCCCGACGCACCCTCCGCTCGCGCGGTGGGCGCCTACAGCTCCCTGATCCGGATGTCCCGGTAGGAGACGACGTCGGCCGTGCTGTGCACCTGCAGGCCGATGTAACCGGAGGCGTACCGCCGCCCGTCGGTGCCCGGGTCGTCCGAGCGGGGCGGGTAGAACTCCTGCCCGCCGGTGTTGTCGAACTCGTTGATCAGCACACCGTTGCGGTGGACGGAGTAGTGCTGGCCGACCACGCGGATCTCGTAGTCGTTCCACGTGCCCTTGGGGGTGACGCCGGCCCCGGCGAGGCCGACCCGGTCGAAGCCGTACACCGAGCCCGTCTTGTACATGTCGCCGTCGGGCTGGTCGAACACCTGCACCTCGTGGCCGTACTTGATGGCGGCCCACTCCGGCCGCGGCTCCTCCGGGTGGTCGTGCACCCACGGGAACCGCACGAGGACACCCGAGTTGGCGTTGCCGGTGCCCGGGGCGTCGTCACGCCACTGCAGCCGCAGCGAGAAGTCGCCGTACGTGCGCTGCGGGAACCACAGCATGCCGAGGCCGTCCTTCGTGGTGCCGCTGGTGATCGACCCGTCCGGGTTGAGGGCGAAGGAACCGCCGCCCACCTGCTCCCACCGGGCCAGGGACTCAGCGGTGCCGTCGAAGATCTTCCGGTAGCCCTGGTCCTGACCGGGCCTGCCGATCCCCGACCGGCGGGCGGCCTTCTCGACGGCGCGGTACTCGCGCCGGTCGACGGACCCCTGCGCCAGCAGCCGGTCCAGGACGGTCGTGACGTGCTTGAGGAACAGCGCCTGGGACGTCCACTCCTTCTCGTCCTCGATCAGCTCGTTGATCCGGCAGCGGTTGTCCGTGACCCGGTTCGGCACGCCGGAGTCGACCGTGCCGACGATCACCGTCAGCCGCTCGTCGTACTCCGGGCACGGCGGCGCGGGCACACCGCCGCCCGCCACGACCGTGAAGCTCACCGTCCGCGGCTCGGAGGTGTTGCCTGCCTTGTCGCTCGCCCGGTAGGCGACGGTGTGGGCTCCGGCCCGGTCGACGACGACCGGTGCGGTGTAGGCGAGGTACGGTCCGCCGTCCAGGGAGTACTCGATGCCCGCGAGGCCCGTGCCGCCCTCGTCCGTCGCGCTCACCGTCACCTTGGCGCTGCCGACGTACGCTCCGCGGGAGTCGCGCGTGCCGTCCACGGTCACGCCCGTCACCGGCGGGGTGGTGTCCGACGGGGGCGGGGCGGCGACGGTGAAGGTGACGCTCTTCTCGGCGGAGGTGTTGCCGGCCTTGTCGGTGGCCCGGTAGCGGACGGTGTGGTCACCGAGCCGGTGCACCATGACCGGGGCCGTGTACGCCTGCCAGGCGCCCGAGTCGACCGCGTACTCGACGGCGTTGACGCCGGACCCCGTGTCGGAGGCGGAGACGGTGACGGTCGCCATGTCGAGGTAGGCGCCGTCGGCGTTCCGCTCGCCGCTGACCGTCGCCGACGTCTCCGGCGGCGTGGTGTCGTCGGACGGCGGGGCGGCGACGGTGAAGGTGACGCTCTTCTCGGCGGAGGTGTTGCCGGCCTTGTCGGCGGCCCGGTAGCGGACCGTGTGACTGCCGACCTGGTCGATCACCACGGGGGCGGTGTACGGCTGCCAGGCGTCGGCGGAGTCGACGGCGTACTGGATGCGGTCGACGCCGGATCCGCCCTCGTCGTCGGCGCTGATCGTCACGCTCGCCGACCCCACGTACTCACCCTGGGCGTTCCGCGTGCCCGCCACGCTCGCCGACGCCTCCGGCGCCGTCGTGTCCGAGTCGCCGCCCCCGGTCACCGTCAGCACGCCCTGCATCTGCCCGTGCCCCGGGATCGTGCAGTGGTAGAGGTAGCGGCCCGGTGTGAGCGTGACCTCGGCGGTGTGGCGGCCGCCCTGGTCGTCGTTGGGATTGGCGAGGATGTTGAGCTGGACGTCGGAGTTGTACTCCGGATCCGAGGTCACGAACGTCAGCGTGTGCGGCATTCCGGTGGTGTTGCCGGTGCCCGCGCTGTTCTCGAAGACGATCGTCGCCGTTCCCGCGACCGCCGTCGCCGGCGCCGACGCGTACCGCGTGATGTCGTCGCCGGCGGTCCAGGTGAGCACCTGCGCGGCCGCCGCCCGCGGGGCCTCGCCGCTGCGCCCGGCGGCGGTGCCCGTCTGCAGGCCGAGCAGCATCAGCACGGCGGCCAGGAAGGCCGTGAGGATTCCTCTTTGCCGGGTCACTGTGTCCCCCTCGCCAGATCTCCGGCGGCCGGGGTCGGCCCGCCGCCGGTGTACGTCACCCGCCACAGCGCGGACTTGGAGTCCGAGGTGAAGAAGCCGCGGCCGTAGTCCAGGACGTACAGCGCGCCGTCCGGGCCGAACTTCCAGTCCATGAGGTTCTTGATGCCGTCGTTGCCGATCGGAACGATCTTCTTCAGCGACTCCGAGTGCACCGGCAGCCCGCCCTCGCCCTGCGTCCTGGTGTCCATCAGGACGGCGTTGCGGGGCTGGTCCGCGTCGTAGAAGTCGCCGACGAACCACTTGCCGTCCCAGTAGGCGGGCCAGCGCACGTCACCCGTGCCCTCCGCGTCGTACCGGTAGACGGGCCCGTCCATCGCGGCCTGCCCGCCGCCCTTGAGCCAGGGCAGCCGGTAGGTGGCCTCCTCCTTCTTGTACGACGGAACACCGTGGGCGTCCCGCGGGTAGTCCGGCGCGCCGCCCTGCGGCGAGTACCAGATGTTGTTCCCGGTGACCGGCGGGAGGTCGACCAGGCCGTCGTTGTTGGGCGACTCGTTCTTCGGGTGGTCGCAGTCGTACCAGCCGAGCGGCTTGGACGGGTCCGGCAGGTTCCGGTCGCGGTAGGGCTGCTTGTCGCCCATGCAGTACGGCCAGCCCCGGTTGCCCGCCCTGGTGATGACGGCGAACGTGTCGTACTTGGCCGGTCCCCAGGTCGTCGACGGCTCGGTCGCGTCCGGGCCGACCCAGCCCGCGTAGAGGACGTCCGTCTTCTTGTCGACGGAGATGCGCGCCGGGTTGCGCACGCCCATCACGTAGATCTCGCCGCGGGTCTTGCCGCCGCCCTCGTCGGTCTCCCTGCCGGTGAAGAGGTTGCCGTCGGGGATCGTGTACGTCCCGTCCGGCTCCGGGTGGATGCGCAGGATCTTGCCGTTGAGGTTGTTGGTGTTGCCCGCGGTGCGGCGCGCGTCGGCGAAGGACACGCCCTTGTAGGTGGGCTGCGGGTTGTTGCCGGAGTAACCGCCGCTGAAGCCGCTGGAGTTGTTGTCGCCGGTGGCGATGTACAGGTTGCCCTTGGAGTCCCAGGCCATGCCGCCGCCCGCGTGGCAGCAGCTGTGCACCTGCACCGGCCAGGTCAGCAGGACCTTCTCGCTCGCCGGGTCCAGCTTGTCGGTGGCGAGGTCCAGGGTGAAGCGGGAGACGCGCCGCTGCGCCATGTGCTTGTCGCGGTCGAGCCCGGAGTGGGGCGTGTAGTGCAGGTACACCCAGCCGTTCTGCTCGAAGCGCGGGTCGAGTTCGATGCCGAGCAGGCCCTCCTCGACCTTGGTGAGCTCGTCACCGCCGCCCTTGTTGCCGAAGACCGTCAGCTCACCGGCCAGGGTGACCTTCTTCGTCCTGGGGTCCCACACGTGGACCTGCCCGGTGCCCTTGCCGACGTCCGGGTCGCTCCAGTCGGTGACGACCGGCCGGGAGGCGTCGGCGCCGCCGCGTCCGATGTAGAGCACGCGGCCGTCGGGAGCGGTGACCAGGCCGTGCGGCTCGCCGATCTGGTCGTTCTTCCCGGGCTGGTTGGGCTGCGTGAGGCGCTCGGCCTTGTAGTTGGCGGTGATCGTCGCCTTGCAGTCGGCCTGCGCCAGCCGGGTGGTCCACAGCAGCGCGCCGCGCAGGTGCGCGCGGAAGTCCGTCTCGTCGTAGCTGGACGCCGTGCCGCCCATGCCGGTGTAGAACGAGCGGCCGCCGTCGTAGTCGCGGCACCAGCTGATCGGGTGGTCCCAGCCGTTGGCGCCCGTCCCCGGCCGGTACGTCGACTCCCGCACGCGCGCCACCGTGTGCACCTCGCCGGACGGGTTGCGCACCCAGTTCGGCCACTGGTCGGGGCGCTTCCACTCCAGCGGCAGGTCCTTCGTCGCCGGGTGCCGCCGGTCGCCGACCTCGACGGTCGCGCGCTGCACGGCCGTCGGACCCGAGGCGGACGGACGGGCGCCGACGAGCCCGGTGAACCAGTCCGAGTACGGCTCCGCGCGGGCGGCGTCGTGGATGCCGACGAAACCGCCGCCCGCCTCCATGTACGCCTCCAGGCCCGCCTCCTGCTCCGGGTCGAGGACGTCGCCGCCCCCGGTCAGGAACACGACGGCGTTGTAGCGGCCCAGTTTCCGGGCGTCGGTGAAGACGGAGGCGTCGTCGGTCGCCGTCACCTTGAAGCGCTCCCTGGCGGGACCGGACAGGCCGATGCTCTCGATCGCCGCGATGCCGGCGTCGACCACCGGTGACTCGTCCCCGGCCGCGGCGGAGCCGTGGAAGATCAGCACCCTTACGTTCGAGCCGCCCGGCGGCGACGTGATCGACATCGTTGTCATCGGCGCCCCCGGATCCGGGCGCGCGCTGGCGGCGGGGCCGGACAGCAGCCCGGCCGCGACGGCCCCGGCCGTCACGGTGGCCGCCCAGATCCGCCTCCTCGTGCTCAACCTGCTGACGTGCGCGGGTCCTTGGTGCGACGTGGACCGCATGTGGTCACCCACCCCTCGTCGGTCACAGCGAACGCAAAGGAAGCTAGACCTCTTCGCGTGACACGCCAATAGGTATGACCGCAAGTCGACGAACTTTGTCCTGAGTGTGGATAAACTCCTCGGGGGCCGGTACCTTCCTGGGGTCCGGGTGACCTCCGTACCGGCGTGGGGAGTTGGACATGGACCGACGCAGCTTCAACCGGCGGGTGCTGCTGGGCGGCGCGGCCGCGGCGACATCGTTGTCCCTGGCCCCCGAGGCCGCCGCGTCCCCTGACGCCCCGGGCGGCGGCGCGGCGCCCCGCACCGCGCCGGCCGGGGGCGAGGTCAGGCACGTCAGGCTGTACGCGGAGAAGCTGCCCGACGGGCAGATGGGTTACGGCCTGGAGAAGGGCAAGGCCCAGGTGCCCGGCCCGCTGATCGAACTGAACGAGGGCGACACGCTGCACATCGAGTTCGAGAACACCATGGACGTGGCCGTGAGCCTGCACGTCCACGGCCTGGACTACGAGATCTCCAGCGACGGCACGAAGCAGAACCACGGCGACGTCGAACCCGGCGGAACCCGCACCTACACCTGGCGCACGCACGCCCCCGGCCGCCGCAAGGACGGCACCTGGCGGGCCGGCAGCGCGGGCTACTGGCACTACCACGACCACGTCGTCGGCACCGAGCACGGCACCGGTGGCATCCGCAAGGGCCTGTACGGGCCGGTCGTCGTCCGCCGCAAGGGCGACATCCTGCCGGACCGGACGCACACCGTCGTCTTCAACGACATGACCATCAACAACCGCCCGCCGCACACCGGCCCCGACTTCGAGGCCACGGTGGGCGACCGCGTCGAGTTCGTGATGATCACGCACGGCGAGTACTACCACACCTTCCATCTGCACGGTCACCGCTGGGCCGACAACCGCACCGGCCTGCTCACCGGGCCCGACGACGCCAGCCGGATCGTCGACAACAAGATCGTGGGCCCGGCTGACTCCTTCGGCTTCCAGGTGATCGCGGGGGAGGGCGTCGGCGCGGGCGCCTGGATGTACCACTGCCACGTCCAGAGCCACTCCGACATGGGGATGGTCGGCCTGTTCCTGGTCAGAAAACCGGACGGGACGATCCCCGGGTACGAGCCGCACGAGCACTGACGGCGCACGGCCGTCCCGGCTTCGGCGAGAGCGCTCTCACGGTCCGTGACCGGCCGGGGCTATCCTGATCGGCAGCAGCCGGTGAGGAGTTCTGAGGTGACCGAGACAGCGTCGCGTCCCACGTTGGAGGCCGTGGCCGCACGGGCGGGGGTGTCCCGGGCCACCGTCTCCCGCGTGGTGAACGGCGCGGAGGGCGTCAGGGAGCCTCTGGCCGAGCGGGTCCGGCGGGCCGTGGAGGAGCTCGGCTACGTGCCCAACCAGGCCGCCCGCAGCCTGGTGACGAAACGGCACGACGCCGTCGCCGTCATCATCGCCGAGCCGGAGACCCGGGTGTTCGCCGACCCCTTCTTCGGGCTGCAACTGCGCGGCATCTGCAAGGAGCTGACGGCCCACGACTCGCAGGTCGTCCTGCTGCTGACGGAGGGCCGCGACGACCACGCCCGGGTCGGACGCTACCTGGCGGGCGGCCACGTCGACGGCGCCCTCGTCTTCTCCCTGCACCTCGACGACCCTCTGCCGGAGCTGATCCGGACCGCCGGGGTGCCGACCGTGTTCGGCGGACGGCCCGGATGGAGCGAGGGCGCGCCGCCCCCGGCCGCCGCCCCCGGTGGGGCCGAGGGAAGCGCCGGTGTGGCCTACGTCGACAGCGACAACCGCGGTGGGGCCCGCGAAGCCGTCCGCCACCTCGCCCGCCTCGGCCGGACCAGGATCGGGCACATCACCGGCCCTCTCGACCAGACGTCGGCCGTGGACCGGCTCGACGGGTACCGGGACGTCATGGGCGGCACCGATCCCGGGCTGATCGTGCAGAGCGACTTCACCGTCGCCGGCGGTGAGCGCGCGATGCGGGTACTGCTCGACCGGTGCCCCGGTGTGGACGCCGTGTTCGCCGCGAACGACCTGAGCGCCGCGGGGGCCCTGCGCGTGCTGCGCGAGCGGGGACTGCGGGTGCCCGAGGACGTCGCCGTGATCGGCTTCGACGACATGCTGCCGGTCGCCGAGCAGACCGACCCGCCGCTGACCACGGTCCGCCAGAACATAGAGGAGATGGGGCGTCTGATGGCCCGTCTGCTGCTGCGCGGGCTCGACCGGCTCGGCGATCCGTCCGACGGCGCGGCGGGCGGGCCGTCCAGCGTGATCCTGCCCACCACGCTGGTGCGACGGGCCTCCGCGTAGGGCGGCGAGGGCTTCGCGTGGGGCGGCGGCCGGCTTCCGGCCCGCTGGGCCGCCGGCGCGGGCGCACGGTCCGGTTCTGTCGACGTGGGGCACCGTGCGGTCCCGCCGGCGCGGGCGGGCCCGCGCGGGACGGCGGACGCGATCGCCCGGACGTGGTGTGATGCGCTACAGTAGATCTTGAGCACGCTGCCGCAAGCGCGGTGGTGGGCGCGCGTTGGTGGTCCAAGGAAAGACGCCCCGCTTCCTGCGGGGAGATGCAGGTGCAAGGCCTGCCCGGCGCTCAGTGAACCCGCTCCCGGTGCACCGGGAGCGGGTTTTTTCGTGCCCGGGGAGCGGAAGGGCGACCTCTCAGGTCTGCGGGCCCGCGCTCCTGATGAGCGCGAACCGGGCTCCGTAGGGATCGGTCACCTGTGCCACGCGGCCGACCCCCGGGATGTCGGCGGCGGGCACGCGGACCCGGCCGCCGAGCTGCTGCGTCCGGGCGACCGCGGCGTCCGTGTCCGCGACCTCGAAGTACGGCAGCCAGTAGGCGCCGGCCTCCGCCTCGGCGGGGTCGTCGCCCAGCGGGACGATGCCGCCGAACACGGCGTCCTCGCCGCCCTCGCGCGGACCGACGCAGGTGTACGTGCCTCCGGGGAGGGTGGCGGCCGAGGTCTGGAGCCCCAGCGCCCGGTGGTAGAAGGCGGCCGCCGCGGCGACGTCCGGCGTGTGGAGCTCGACCCAGCACAGCGAACCGGGTTCGCCGGCGACGTCGAGGCCCTTCATCGCGCCCGGCTGCCAGATGCCGAACGGCACGCCCGCCTGGTCGGCGAGCATCGCCATGTGTCCCTGGCCCATCACGTCCGCCGGCTGCATCAGCACCCTGCCGCGGGCCTCCTCGGCGGCCTTCGCGGTGGCCCGCGCGTCGGTGCTCTGGAAGTACACGGTCCAGGCAGGCGGGCCCTGCTCCTCGGTGATCTGCATACCGCCGGCCACCGCCCTGCCGTCCAGCTGGAAGAAGCCGTAACCCCCGGCCTCCGGGCCCGCCGACTGGAACTGCCAGCCGAAGAGGCCCTCGTAGAAGGAACGGGCACCGTCGATGTCGGACGTGCCGACGTCCAGCCAGTTCGGGGCGCCGTTGACGAAACGGGTGGTGAGCATCTTCGCGCTCCTTCGAAGGTCCCGCTGTCTGCCCTGCCGAGTCTGGCACCGGCCGCCGGCGAAGGCCGCCGCAACACCGACGCGGGCCGGTGCGTCAGTCCAGACAGGCGGCCATCCGGCGGACGGCCTCGGTGACCAGTTCGGGGGAGGTGGCCAGGTTCATGCGGACGAAGCCCGCTCCGCCGGTGCCGAAGGGCGTCCCGCTGTTCACGGCGACGCGGCCCCGCTGGAGGAAGACTTCCGCGGGATCGTGCCCGAGGCCGAGGCCGCGGCAGTCCAGCCAGGCCAGGTAGGTGCCCGGCGCGGGCATGTAGCGGACGGCGGGCAGGTGCTCGGCCAGCAGACCGGCCAGCAGCCGGCGGTTGCCGTCGAGGCCGCGGAGCACCGCGTCGAGCCAGTCGCCGCCGTCGCGCAGGGCCGCCGTGTGGGCGATGACGCCGAGGTGGCTGGGGCCGTGGCTGACCTCTTCGGGCAGGCGGGCGAGGTCGTCGGCCGACTCCGGCCCGGCGATGGCGAGGGCGGCCTTGAGCCCCGCCAGGTTCCACGCCTTGGACGCCGACATCAGCGACAGCCCGTTCTCGCCGCCGGGAACGGTCAGATACGGCACGAAGGACGCGTCCGGGGCCACGATCGGGGCGTGGATCTCGTCCGCCACGACGCGCACGCCGTGTTCCCGCGCCAGGCGCGCGACCTCGGTCAGCTCGGCGGCGGTGTGCACCGTCCCGGTCGGGTTGTGCGGGCTGCACAGCAGGTACACCGGCCGTTGCGCGCGCCGGGCCGCACGCCGGAACGCGTCCCGCAGCGCGGCGAAGGCGATCCGCCCGTCCGCGCCGAGCGGAGCCTCCACGACGGGGCGGCCCAGGCTGCGCACGAACTGGTAGAACGGCGGGTACACGGGGCAGTTGACGACGACGGGGTCGTCCGGCCCGGAGACCAGCCTGAGCATCTCGACGACGCCCAGCATGACGTCGGGCACGATCGCCGTGCGCTCCACGGCCGGCCCGTCCCAGCCCCAGCGCTCGTAGGCGAACGCGGCGAGCGCCTCCGCGTACGCCGTCCCGGCCGGGTAGCCGGTGTCACCGAGCGCCACCGCCTCCGTGATCGCCCGCGCGACCGGCTCGGCCAGCGGAGCGTCCATCTCGGCCACCCACAGCGGCAGCACGTCCGCCGGGTAGGTACGCCACTTCATGCTGGTCCGCCGGCGCAGCTGCTCCAGGGAGAGCCGGCACAACGGATTGGCGCCGGCCGGCGCGAAGATGTCACCCGACATACTGCCCATGAGCACAAAGTAGCGAACGGAGGCGGACACCGTCCGCCTTCTTCCGGCCGCGGGACGACCGGGCGGCCTGGGCGGCCTGGGCCGCGGGGCCCCCGGGCGGCTTCGGAGTCTGGGCGGCCCCGCGGCCGGCGGCCTGGTGGCTCGGTGGTCCGGGGGGAGCGTGGCGGCCCGGAATCCTGGTGGCCCGGACCCCCGGGCCACGAGGCCCCGGGGGTCCGGTGGCACGACGACCCGGTGGCACGGGGCCCCGCGGACTGGGGCACCGGGCCGCCCGGGTGGTGCGTGGCGCGGCGGCGCTCGGCGCGCCGCCGTGCGTGCCGGGCCGGCCGGGGCGAGCATCGTCAGCCGGCGGGGTCCACCCCGCCGGCGTCGCGCCCCGCAGCCGTGCTGAACGCGACGTTGATCGGGCGTTGAGCAAACGTTTCACGCCGCCCGGCAGGATCCCGCTCATGCATACCGAGACGATCACCCCGGCCGACCCGGCCTGGCAGGCCCAGGCCCTGTGTGCGCAAACCGGGGCGGACTTCTTCTTCCCCGAACCGGGCAGCTCGGTCCGCGAGGCCAAGCGCATCTGCGGCATGTGCGAGCTGCGTTCGGCCTGCCTGGACCATGCGCTGCGCAACGACGAGCGGTTCGGCGTCTGGGGCGGCCTGTCCGAGAAGGAGCGGCTGGCGCTCAGGCGGGTGCGCCAGTAGCGCGGGCGGGGTCAGGCCCGGGCCCGCGCCGCCATCCGGGCCTTGCGGGCCGCCAGCTTCTCGTCGAACGCCCTGGCCTCGGCGTCAAGGCCGTCCAGGAACCGGCCCAGCTCCTCCTGCGCCTGCAGTCCCTGGGGGCCGAAGCCGTCCATCTGCATGACCTTCAGGAACCGCAGCACCGGCTGCAGTACGTCGTCGTGGTGGATGCGCAGGTTGTAGACCTCGCCGATGGCCATCTGGGCGGCCGCCCGTTCGAACCCCGGAATGCCGTGGCCGGGCATGCGGAAGTCGACGACGACGTCCCGCACCGCCTGCATGGTCAGGTCGGGGGCGATCTCGAAGGCCGCCTTCAGCAGGTTGCGGTAGAACACCATGTGCAGGTTCTCGTCGGTCGCGATGCGCGCCAGCATCCGGTCGCAGACCGGGTCACCCGACTGGTGGCCGGTGTTGCGGTGCGAGATGCGGGTGGCGAGTTCCTGGAAGGCGACGTAGGCGATCGAGTGCAGCATCGAGTGACGGTTGTCGGACTCGAAGCCCTCGCTCATGTGAGCCATGCGGAACCGTTCCAGCTTGTCCGGGTCGACCGCGCGCGAGGTGAGCAGGTAGTCGCGCATCACGATGCCGTGCCGGCCCTCCTCGGCCGTCCAGCGGTGCACCCAGGTGCCCCAGGCGCCGTCGCGGCCGAACAGGCTGGCGATCTCGTGGTGGTAGCTGGGGAGGTTGTCCTCGGTCAGCAGGTTCACCACGAGCGCGGTGCGGCCGACCTCCGTGACCTGGGACTGCTCCTTCTCCCAGGCCTCGCCGTCGTCGAAGATGCCGGGGAAGTTGCGGCCGTCGCTCCAGGGCACGTACTCGTGCGGCATCCAGTCCTTGGCGACCTTCAGATGCCGGTCCAGTTCCTTCTCGACCACTTCCTCCAGCGCGTAGAGCAGGCGCGCGTCGGTCCAGGCGGCGGACGGGCTGCCGAGGTGCGGGGAAGTGATCGTCACGTGAACTCCATGGGGACGAGCGAGAGAAGAAACGGAACGCGCCCGGCGAGCGGTGCCGGAACTTACGGGATCGTAGGCTACGAATCCGTAGGTTACGAGTCCGTAGGTTAAGTGTGCCGTAAAGCCGCTGATCAAGCCGTCGAGCCGGGCAGTTCGCGGACTGGCGGAACGGCCCCGCAGCCCCGGGTTCCCGGCTCGTACGGCACGGTCCCCGTTCTGGTCAGGCGTACAACGCCCGCAAGCGGACGGAGAGGCACGTCACACAGCCCTCCAGCTTCTCGAACTCGCTGATGTCGACCACGACCGGTTCGAAGCCGAGGTCGGCCAGCAGTTCCGCCGTCTTGGGCGCGCTCGCCGCCATCAGCAGCCTGCCGCCGCCTAGTTGCACCACATGGCCGCCGGACGGCTCGGGCACCGGCAGGAAGCGGGGGTACAGAGACGGCGTGTCCACCTTGGGGATGTGACCGATGACGGTGCCGTCGGGCAGCGACGTCACCGCCGACTTCAGATGCAGCACCCTGCTCACCGGCACGGCGACGACCCGCGCCCCGAGCGGCTCGAAGGCGGATCGCACCTGCTGCACACCGGCCGCGTTGGTACGTCCGCCGCGGCCGACGTAGACCGTGTCGCCGACCTTCAGCACGTCGCCGCCGTCCAGCGTGCCCGGCTCCCAGACCCAGTTCACCGAGCAGCCCAGGCGGGCCACGGCCTCCTCGACGCCGGCGGTCTCCTCCCGGCGCGACTCGGCGCCGGGCCGGGTGATCAGGGCCACGTTCCGGAACATCACGACCGTGTCCTCGACGAACACCGAGTCGGGGCAGTCGTCGGCCGGGTCCACCTCGATCGTTTCCCAGCCGTGCGTCCGCAGCGCCTCGACGTACGCCTCCCACTGCCGCACCGCGAGTCCGGTGTCGACCCGCTCCCGCTCGATGTGGGTCACCAGGCCCTCGGCGAGGCGCGGACCGGGGCGGCGGACGAGGGCCTTCTTGCTGGGCACGAAAAGTCTCCGTATCGGCGGCTGTTCCTGCGGGCCGGACAGTGCGGCACCGGTTCGCCATCATGCGTCAACCGTGCGCGCCGGCAAAACCTCGCCGTGGGCCCGCGAGCCCTCCTGAGACGCGCCTTCGTGCGGGCCGGGGACGCCGGGGAGCCGCCGGCGCGCACGCCCGGCGCCCGGCCTCCGCCCCGCCCGCACCCGGACGCCCCCCGGCCGCCGCTCCCTGACGGGCACACGTTGCCTGCCGCGGCACTAGTGCCGCGGCAGGCAACGTTCGCCCCGTCGCGACGCCCGGCACGCCCTCTCGC
>NZ_JBSFNN010000044.1:0-54671 GCF_053587115.1 Streptomyces sp. NPDC003697 | reverse complement strand
CGCGCCGGTCCGAGGACGGGCACCCCGCGGCCCGGCCCCGCACCCTCGCGAGCCCGGTGGCGGCCTGAGCCGGCCGGGAGAGCGGGTTGCACCGGTTCCCCGGCGAGAGACCTGATCCGCGCCGGTCCGAGGACGGGCACCCCGCGGCCCGGCCCCGTCCCCCCCGAGCCCGGTGGCGGCCCGAGCCGGCCGGGAGAGCGCGTTACACCGGAACGTCGGCCGGCGAGAGGCCTGATCCGCGCCGGTCCGAGGACGGGCACCCCGCGGCCCGGCCCCGCACCCTCGCGAGCCCGGTGGCGGCCCGAGCCGGCCGGGAGAGCGGGTTGCACCGGAACGTCGGCCGGCGAGAGACCCGATCCGCGCCGGTCCGAGGACGGGCACCCCGCGGCCCGGCCCCGCACCCTCGCGAGCCCGGTGGCGGCCTGAGCCGGCCGGGAGAGCGGGTTGCACCGGATCGTCGGCCGAGACCCCGGGGCCGTGGCCCGTACCGGCAACACCAGCCGCCCCCTGCCGGCGGCCCGGGACCACCGGGGCCCCCGGCGCACCAGCGCCCGGGAGGCCGGAACCCCCTCCGCGAGCCGCCCCCCGGCCACGCCCGGACCGCCCGCGGCCGCGGTGGCCCGCCCCGGTAGCCTTGCCGCCCGTGACCGCAACCCTCGTCTGGATCCTCGTCGCGCTCGTCGCCGTCGGCCTGTACCTGAGCTGGACGGCGGGCCGGCTGGACCGCCTGCACGCCCGCATCGACGCCGCCCGCGCCGCGCTCGACGCCCAGTTGCTGCGCCGGGCCTCCGTCGCCCAGGAACTGGCCACCTCCGGGGTGCTCGACCCGGCGGCCTCGATCGTGCTGTACGAGGCCGCGCACGCCGCCCGGCAGGCCGAGGAGGAGCAGCGGGAGGTCGCCGAGAGCGAGCTGAGCCAGGCGCTGCGGGCCGTCTTCGCGGAGGCACCGCAGGTCGAGGCGGTCCGCGGGGCGCCCGGCGGAGAGGACGCGGCCCGGGAGCTGACCGAGGCCGTACGCAGGGTCCCGATGGCCCGGCGCTTCCACAACGACGCGGTCGGGGCGGCCCGCAGGCTGCGCGAGCACCGCAAGGTGCGCTGGTTCCGGCTGGCCGGTCACGCGCCCTTCCCGATGGCCTTCGAGATGGACGACGAGCCGCCCGCGGCCCTGGTGGATCGGGGGGCCTGAGCCCTCCGTGCGCGCCGTCCACGAGGGCGTTTCGGCCGCCACCGGCCGAAAAGGGTCCACCGGCTTGCCATTGGCCCTTGCTGTGGCCTGGTCCACTCGCGTTTCCTCGGGAGAGCAACAATCGCCTTTCCCCCGAGTGAGGTCACCTCGTGTCCACCACGATCCCCAACTCCGACCAGACCCCCGAGACCGGCACCGCCCGCGTGAAGCGCGGCATGGCCGAGCAGCTCAAGGGCGGCGTGATCATGGACGTCGTCACGCCGGAGCAGGCGAAGATCGCCGAGGACGCGGGCGCCGTCGCGGTCATGGCCCTGGAGCGGGTCCCGGCCGACATCCGCAAGGACGGCGGTGTGGCCCGCATGTCCGACCCGGACATGATCGAGGGCATCATCGACGCCGTCTCCATCCCGGTGATGGCCAAGTCCCGCATCGGCCACTTCGTCGAGGCCCAGGTCCTGCAGTCCCTCGGCGTCGACTACATCGACGAGTCCGAGGTCCTCACCCCGGCCGACGAGGTCAACCACTCCGACAAGTGGGCGTTCACGACCCCGTTCGTCTGCGGTGCCACCAACCTCGGCGAGGCCCTGCGCCGTATCGCCGAGGGCGCCGCGATGATCCGCTCCAAGGGCGAGGCCGGCACCGGCAACGTCGTCGAGGCCGTCCGCCACCTGCGTCAGATCAAGAACGAGATCGCCAGGCTGCGTGGGTTCGACAACCACGAGCTGTACGCCGCCGCCAAGGAACTGCGCGCCCCGTACGAGCTGGTCAGGGAGGTCGCCGAGCTGGGCAAGCTCCCGGTGGTCCTCTTCTCCGCCGGCGGCGTGGCGACCCCCGCCGACGCCGCGCTGATGCGCCAGCTCGGAGCCGAGGGCGTCTTCGTCGGCTCCGGCATCTTCAAGTCGGGCGACCCGGCCAAGCGCGCCGCCGCCATCGTGAAGGCCACCACCTTCTACGACGACCCGAAGATCATCGCGGACGCCTCCCGCAACCTCGGCGAGGCCATGGTCGGCATCAACTGCGACACCCTCCCCGAGACCGAGCGCTACGCCAACCGCGGTTGGTGAACCACGCCGCCGAGGCCGTGAAGCCGTACGTACGAAGGACTGCAGCACACACATGACCGACGCACCCGTCATTGGCGTCCTGGCCCTCCAGGGCGACGTACGGGAGCACCTCATCGCCCTGGCCGCGGCCGACGCCGTGGCCAGGCCGGTGCGGCGCCCCGAAGAGCTCGCCGAGGTCGACGGCCTCGTCCTCCCCGGCGGCGAGTCCACCACCATCTCCAAGCTGGCCGTCCTCTTCGGAGTGATGGAGCCGCTGCGCGCGCGCGTCCGCGACGGCATGCCCGTCTACGGCACCTGCGCGGGCATGATCATGCTCGCCGACAAGATCCTCGACCCGCGCTCGGGCCAGGAGACCATCGGCGGCATCGACATGATCGTGCGCCGCAACGCCTTCGGCCGGCAGAACGAGTCCTTCGAGGCCGCGGTCGACGTCAAGGGCGTCGAGGGCGACCCCGTGGAGGGCGTCTTCATCCGCGCGCCGTGGGTCGAGTCCGTCGGCGCCGGGGCCGAGGTGCTCGCCGAGCACGAGGGCCACATCGTCGCGGTCCGCCAGGGCGGCGTCCTGGCCACGTCGTTCCACCCGGAACTGACCGGCGACCACCGCGTGCACACCCTGTTCGTCGACATGGTGCGCGCGAAGCGGGCAGCGGAGTCCTTGTAGGATCTCCGGGGGGCACCTCCCGGGCTCCACAAGCGCCGGGGGAGTTCGTTGCAGAGCTGGGTTACGCGAAGGAGACAGGCAGATGTCCGGCCACTCTAAATGGGCCACGACGAAGCACAAGAAGGCCGTCATCGACGCCAAGCGCGGCAAGCTCTTCGCGAAGCTCATCAAGAACATCGAGGTCGCGGCCCGCATGGGCGGAGCGGACCCCGAGGGCAACCCGACGCTGTACGACGCCATCCAGAAGGCCAAGAAGCAGTCGGTCCCGAACAAGAACATCGACTCCGCGGTCAAGCGCGGCGCCGGCCTGGAGGCCGGCGGCGCCGAGTACGAGACGATCATGTACGAGGGCTACGGTCCGAACGGCGTCGCGGTGCTCATCGAGTGCCTCACGGACAACCGCAACCGCGCCGCCTCCGAGGTCCGTGTCGCCATGACCCGCAACGGCGGCTCCATGGCCGACCCGGGCTCGGTGTCGTACCTGTTCAACCGCAAGGGCGTCGTGATCGTGCCCAAGGGCGGGCTGGGCGAGGACGACGTCCTCGGGGCCGTGCTGGACGCCGGTGCCGAGGAGGTCAACGACCTCGGCGAGAACTTCGAGGTCATCAGCGAGGCCACCGACCTGGTCGCGGTCCGCAGCGCCCTGCAGGACGCCGGCATCGACTACGACTCCGCCGAGGCCAACTTCGTCCCGACCATGCAGGTCGAGCTGGACGAGGAGGGCGCCAAGAAGATCTTCAAGCTGATCGACGCGCTGGAGGACAGCGACGACGTGCAGAACGTCTTCGCCAACTTCGACGTCAGCGACGAGGTCATGGAGAAGGTCGACGCCTGAGGCCGGCCGGCTCGACGGGCCCGACGGGCCGGCGGTGGGCAGCCGTCGGCCCGTCCCCCTGTCCGGCGCCGCTGTGCGCCGTTGTCAGTGGCACCCGATAGCCTGCACAAACAGGCGATCGAGGAAAGGGGCGCGCGTGCGCGTGCTGGGGGTGGACCCGGGGCTGACACGGTGCGGTGTCGGTGTCGTCGAGGGCGTCGCGGGCCGCCCGCTGACCATGCTCGGCGTCGGCGTCGTCCGCACCCCGGCGGACGCGGAGCTGGGACACCGCCTGGTCGCCGTCGAGCAGGGCATCGAGCGGTGGCTGGACGAGTTCCGGCCCGAGTACGTCGCCGTCGAGCGGGTCTTCAGCCAGCACAACGTCCGCACGGTCATGGGCACCGCCCAGGCCAGCGCCGTCGCGCTGCTGTGCGCCACCCGCCGCGGACTTCCCGTCGCCCTGCACACGCCCAGCGAGGTGAAGGCCGCCGTCACCGGCAGCGGCCGAGCCGACAAGACGCAGGTCGGCGCCATGGTGACCCGCCTGCTGCGGCTCAGCGCGCCACCGAAGCCCGCCGACGCCGCCGACGCCCTCGCCCTCGCCATCTGCCACATCTGGCGCGCCCCGGCCCAGCAGCGGCTGAAACAGGCCGTCGCCCTGCGGGCGGCGCCGGCACCGAACCCGTCGACGGCGCCGAACCCGTCGCACGCATCCGACACGTCGAAGGGGCGTATCGCGTGATCGCCTTCGTCAGCGGCACGGTG
This sequence comes from Streptomyces sp. NPDC003697, assembly GCF_053587115.1. NCBI lineage: Bacteria > Bacillati > Actinomycetota > Actinomycetes > Kitasatosporales > Streptomycetaceae > Streptomyces > Streptomyces sp. NPDC003697. Next base: position 50,181 of record NZ_JBSFNN010000044.1, on the reverse strand, counting down.
GCCGCGCTCGCTCCCGACGCCGCGGTGGTCGAGGTGGGCGGTGTCGGCATGGCCGTCCAGTGCACGCCGAACACGCTGTCGGCGCTGCGTGTGGGCCGGCCGGCCAGGCTCGCCACCTCCCTCGTCGTACGGGAGGACTCGCTCACCCTGTACGGCTTCGCGGACGACGACGAGCGCCAGATCTTCGAGCTGCTGCAGACCGCGAGCGGCGTCGGGCCGCGCCTGGCCCAGGCCATGCTGGCCGTGCACCGCCCGGACGCCCTGCGCCGCGCCGTCTCCACCGGCGACGAGAAGGCGCTCACCGCCGTCCCCGGCATCGGCAGGAAGGGCGCCCAGAAGCTGCTGCTGGAGCTGAAGGACCGCCTCGGCGAGCCGGTCGGCGCCCCCGCCGTCGGCGCGGCCGTGACGAGCGGGTGGCGCGACCAGTTGCACGCCGCCCTGATCGGCCTCGGCTACGCCACCCGCGAGGCCGACGAGGCCGTGGCGGCCGTCGCCCCGCAGGCCGAGGCAGCGGAGGGCACCCCTCAGGTGGGCGCGCTGCTCAAGGCGGCCCTGCAGAGCCTGAACCGGGCCCGCTGAGCGCAGCCCGCCCGCGGGCCGGCGGCCCCGCCGTGAGGCCTCGGAACGCCCCGCGCGCCGCGCTTCCCGGAAGGTCACCCTCCGGGCCCCGCCCGACCGACGCACCCGGCAACCCCGGCTAGGAGAACTCGAGTGAACTGGGACGACACGACCGACAGCTCCGCCGCCGAGCCGCTCGCCGGCCCCGCCGCGGAGCGGCTGGTGGGTTCTGTCGCCGACCGTGAGGACCAGGCCGTCGAGGCCGCCCTGCGCCCCAAGGACCTGGGTGAGTTCATCGGCCAGGAGAAGGTCCGCGAACAGCTCGACCTCGTGCTGCGCGCCGCCCGCGCGCGCGGCGCCACCGCCGACCACGTGCTGCTCTCCGGCGCCCCCGGCCTCGGCAAGACCACCCTGTCGATGATCATCGCGGCCGAGATGGGCGCCCCCATCCGCATCACCAGCGGCCCCGCCATCCAGCACGCCGGCGACCTCGCCGCGATCCTGTCCTCCCTCCAGGAGGGCGAGGTACTCTTCCTCGACGAGATCCACCGGATGTCCCGGCCCGCCGAGGAGATGCTGTACATGGCGATGGAGGACTTCCGGGTCGACGTCATCGTCGGCAAGGGCCCCGGCGCCACGGCCATCCCGCTCGAACTGCCCCCGTTCACCCTGGTCGGCGCCACCACGCGCGCCGGCCTGCTACCGCCCCCGCTGCGCGACCGCTTCGGCTTCACCGCGCACATGGAGTTCTACGAGCCCACCGAACTCCAGCGCGTCATCCACCGTTCGGCGAGCCTGCTCGACGTCGAGATCGAGGCCGACGGCGCCGCCGAGATCGCCGGCCGTTCCCGTGGCACGCCCCGCATCGCCAACCGCCTGCTGCGCCGTGTGCGCGACTACGCCCAGGTCAAGGCCGACGGGCTGATCACCAGGGAGATCGCCGCGGCCGCCCTCGCGGTGTACGAGGTGGACGCCCGCGGTCTCGACCGGCTCGACCGGGCGGTCCTCCAGGCACTGCTGAAGCTGTTCGGCGGCGGCCCGGTGGGTCTGTCGACACTGGCCGTCGCGGTGGGGGAGGAGCGGGAGACCGTCGAGGAGGTCGCCGAGCCCTTCCTCGTCCGGGAGGGCCTGCTCGCCCGCACCCCGCGCGGCCGGGTCGCCACCCCCGCCGCCTGGGCACACCTCGGTCTGACCCCGCCCCGCGCGCCGGCTGCGGGAAACGGACAACAGGACCTGTTCGGGGCGTGACGGCGCGCGCAGTGGCCGGGGCAGGAACCCAGGTGCCATGCTGAGCGTTGTTCCTTGTGTGCGGACTCGCTTAGACTCCGCCGATGCCGCCCCAGTCGGCAGCACACCTACACCCCCATCCAGAAGGCCGCCCACCAACGCGGTCGTGTGAAGGAAGTACCGACCCGTGAGTCTCGTGACCCTCCTCCCGTTCATCGTGCTCATCGGGGCCATGTTCCTGATGACCCGGTCGGCCAAGAAGAAGCAGGCGCAGGCCGCCGACATGCGGAACCAGATGCAGCCCGGCAGTGGTGTCCGCACCATCGGGGGCATGTACGCGACGGTCAAGGATGTCAGCGACGAGACGGTCCTCCTCGACGCGGGCCCGGGTGTGGAGCTGCTGTTCGCGAAGAACGCGATCGGCGCCGTCCTGTCCGACGACGAGTACAACCGCATCGTCCACGGCATCGAGCACGACCTGAAGTCCGACGCCGGCGTCGTCCCCGACGACGCCTCCTCCCTCACCGGGACCGACGAGCCCGCCGCCGACGCTTCCGCCGCCTCCGACGACAAGCCGGTCGACCTCGGCAAGAAGGACGCGGCCGAGGAGCCCGTCGACACCGCCGCCGAGGCGAAGGCGAACGAAGAGCCGAAGAAGACCGACGGCGACTCCGAGACGAAGTAGTCACCTCCCAGGGCGCGCGGCAGGGGCCGCGCGCTCTGGGGTGCGCTTTTCGTACGGGGTTCCGACACCATGTCATGGCCGCCACCGGGCCCACCCGGCGCGGGGCGGCCCGAGAGGGAGTCAGAGAAGGTGGCAGCACCTAAGAAGGGCCGGAGCGGGAGCGCCCAGAGCAAGCCGTGGCGCTCGCTGGCCCTCATCCTGATCGCCATCGTGGCGCTCACCGGAGGCATGTTCGCCTCCGGGCACACCACTCCGCGTCTCGGCATCGACCTGGCCGGCGGTACGAGCATCACCCTGAGGGCGGTCCCCGAGCGCGGTCAGGAAGCCGCGATCAACAAGACCAACATGGACACCGCGGTCGACATCATGAACCGCCGTGTCAACGGTCTGGGTGTCTCGGAGGCCGAGGTCCAGACGCAGGGCGACCGCAACATCATCGTCAACATTCCCAAGGGCACCAACTCGGAGCAGGCCCGGGAACAGGTCGGCACCACCGCGAAGCTGTACTTCCGTCCGGTCCTCGCCACCGAGGTCTCCGGCGGCGCCACGCCGACCCCGACGCCGAGCGCCTCCTCCGGCACCCCGGGGAAGACCGGCGACAAGGCCACCGACAAGGGCGCCGACAAGGCCACCGGGAAGGGCGCCGACAAGGCGACCTCCTCCGCGAGCCCGTCGGCGAGCCCGACCCAGCAGGGCCGCGCGGTCACCGGCGGCCTGACGGCGGACGCCACCCCGTCGGCGGGCGGCTCGGCGTCCCCCAACCCGACGGGCGCCGGCGCCACCCCGTCCGCCGGCGGCACCGACAGCAAGCTCCAGGCCGAGTACGCCGGGCTGGACTGCAGCAAGGAAGCGGTCCGCGCCACCGCCGGCAAGGGCGCCCGGCCCACCGAGTCGACCGTCGCCTGCGGCAAGAACTCCCAGGGCGTGTGGCAGAAGTACGTCCTCGGCCCCGCCGCCGTGGACGGTACGGACGTCAAGAAGGCCCAGGCCGTCTACAACACGCAGACCGCCGCCGGCTGGACCGTCACCATGGACTTCACGTCCAAGGGCGCCAAGAAGTTCGCGGACATCACCGGCAAGCTCGCCCAGAAGCAGTCCCCGCAGAACCAGTTCGCCATCGTCCTCGACGGTGAGGTCGTCTCCGACCCGTACGTCCGCGAGGCGCTGACCGGCGGCAACGCGGAGATCTCCGGCAGCTTCGACCAGCAGGCCGCACAGAGCCTCGCCAACATGCTGTCCTACGGCGCCCTGCCGCTGACCTTCAAGGAGGACAGCGTCACCACCGTCACCGCCGCGCTCGGCGGCGACCAGCTGCACGCCGGCCTCATCGCGGGCGCCATCGGCCTCGCCCTGGTGGTCATCTACCTGGTGGTCTACTACCGCGGCCTGGCCATGATCGCCGTCGCCTCCCTGCTGGTCTCCGCGCTCCTCACCTACGTGATCATGGCGCTGCTCGGCCCGGCCATCGGCTTCGCGCTCAACCTGCCGGCCGTCTGCGGCGCGATCGTCGCGATCGGCATCACCGCGGACTCGTTCATCGTGTTCTTCGAACGGGTCCGGGACGAGCTCCGCGAGGGCCGCTCGCTGCGCCCGGCGATCGAGCGCGGCTGGCCGCGCGCGCGGCGCACCATCCTGGTGTCCGACTTCGTGTCGTTCCTGGCCGCCGCGGTTCTCTTCATCGTCACCGTCGGCAAGGTCCAGGGGTTCGCGTTCACGCTCGGTCTGACCACACTCCTCGACGTGGTCGTCGTCTTCCTGTTCACCAAGCCGCTGCTGACGGTCCTGGCCCGCAGGAAGTTCTTCGGACAGGGCCACAGCTGGTCCGGTCTGGACCCCCAGCGCCTGGGTGCCAAGCCGCCGCTGCGCCGCACCCGTCGTCCATCCCGTCCGGCCGCCGGCCCCGTCGAGACGAAGGAGGCGTGAGATGTCGAAGCTCGGCAACCTCGGCGCCCGACTGCACCGCGGCGAGGTCGGCTACGACTTCGTCGGCAACCGCAAGATCTGGTACGGCGTCTCCATCCTGATCACCATCACGGCCATCCTCGGCCTGGCGGTGCGCGGCCTGAACATGGGCATCGAGTTCCAGGGCGGAGCGGTCTTCACCACACCGAAGGGCATGAGCGTCTCGGTGCCCCAGGCCGAGACGTACGCGGAGGAGGCCTCCGGCCACGACGCGATCGTCCAGAAGCTGGGCGACGGCAGCCTGCGCATCCAGATCGCCGGTATCGACACCGACAAGTCGGACCAGATCAAGGACGCGCTGGCCAAGGACCTCAGGGTCGACGCGGAGAAGATCAACGCCGACCTGGTCGGCCCCAGCTGGGGTGAGCAGATCGCCAACAAGGCCTGGCAGGGCCTCGCCATCTTCATGGTGCTCGTGGTGATCTACCTGGCGATCGCCTTCGAGTGGCGCATGGCCCTCGCGGCCCTCGTCGCCCTGATCCACGACATCACCATCACCACCGGCATCTACGCCCTCGTCGGCTTCGAGGTGACGCCGGGCACCGTGATCGGTCTGCTGACGATCCTCGGTTACTCGCTCTACGACACGGTCGTCGTCTTCGACAGCCTGAAGGAGCAGACGAGGGACGTCACCAGGCAGACCCGCTGGACGTACAGCGACATCGCCAACCGCTCCATCAACGGCACCCTGGTGCGGTCGATCAACACCACGGTGGTCGCGCTGCTGCCGGTGGCAGGCCTGCTGTTCATCGGCGGTGGCGTCCTCGGCGCGGGCATGCTCAACGACATCTCGCTGTCGCTGTTCGTCGGCCTCGCGGCCGGTGCGTACTCCTCGATCTTCATCGCCACGCCGCTCGTAGCCGACCTCAAGGAGCGCGAGCCGCAGATGAAGGCGCTCAGGAGGCGCGTGCTCGCCAAGCGGGCCCAGGCGGCCGCCAAGGGCGAGCCCCTGGACGCCGAGTCCGCGGGCGTGCCCGGCGACGACGACACCGACGACGCCGCCCCCGCCTTCGCGGGCCCGCGCCAGCAGCCCGCGTCCCGGAGCCGGGGCCGCGGCCGACCTTCCGGAAAGCGCCGATGACCGACATCCAGGAGCTCCTGCTCAGCCGTATCCGCGACGTGGAGGACTACCCGGAGACGGGGGTGGTGTTCAAGGACATCACCCCGCTCCTGGCGGACCCGTCGGCGTTCACCGCGCTCACCGGCGCCCTGGCGGACGTCGCCACCCGGCAGGACGCGACCAAGGTCGTCGGTCTGGAGGCCCGCGGCTTCATCCTCGGCGCCCCGGTCGCCGTCCGCGCGGGCCTCGGCTTCATCCCCGTGCGGAAGGCGGGCAAGCTCCCCGGAGCCACCCTCCGCCAGGCGTACGACCTGGAGTACGGCTCCGCCGAGATCGAGGTGCACGCCGAGGACCTGACCGCCGCCGACCGCGTCCTGGTCGTCGACGACGTCCTCGCCACCGGCGGCACCGCCGAGGCGTCGATCGAGCTGATCCGCAGGGCGGGCGCCGAGGTCGCGGGCGTAGCGGTCCTCATGGAGCTCGGCTTCCTCGGCGGCCGAGCCCGCCTGGAGCCGGCGCTGGCGGGCGCGCCGCTGGAGGCGCTGCTCACGCTCTGACCCGCCCGGCCCCGGGCCCCCGGGTCCGGCCGGCCGCTGGTGCGGGCGTCCCGCGCGAGCCGCGGAACACCCGCGGGACACCACACGGACGGGCGCCGGAGGAATCCGGCGCCCGTCCCGTGCGTTTGTGGTGTGTACGGCCCGCTCACCGGGCTGGAGGCGAGCCCGGACCCCGGGATCGCTACCATGGGACCTCCGGAGCCTGACCGGGGGACCCGGATCGCGCACGAGGAGTCCTCTTGCCAGACGAGGCCCAGCCACTGACCGCCGCAAAGCCCGAGTCCGCCTCGGCGCCTGCGGCGAAGCCCGCGCCGCACGCGACGAACGACACCCGCGGGACGGCCGAGCACGCCCAGTCGGCGCCCGTCGACAAGTCCGCCCAGCAGGCACGCCCCAAGCCGGCCCCCGCTCCCGACGCCACCCGATCGGGAGCCTCCCCGTCCTCCGAGCGTCCCGCGCCGCCTCCCGTCGTCCGCCCGGCCGCCGGCCAGCCGGCCCGCTCCGGCTCCTCCAACCGCGTCCGCGCCCGCCTGGCACGCCTCGGCGTCCAGCGCGCCAACCCCTACAACCCGGTCCTCGAGCCGCTGCTGCGGATAGTGCGCAGCAACGACCCGAAGATCGACGCCGCCATGCTGCGCCAGATCGAACGCGCGTACCAGGTCGCCGAGCGCTGGCACCGCGGCCAGAAGCGCAAGAGCGGCGACCCGTACATCACGCACCCGCTCGCGGTGACCACGATCCTCGCCGAGCTCGGCATGGACCCGGCCACGCTGATGGCGGGCCTGCTGCACGACACCGTCGAGGACACCGAGTACGGCCTCGACCAGCTGCGCCGCGACTTCGGTGACACCGTCGCCCTGCTGGTCGACGGTGTCACCAAGCTGGACAAGGTCAAGTTCGGCGAGGCCGCGCAGGCCGAGACCGTGCGCAAGATGGTCGTCGCCATGGCCAAGGACCCGCGCGTCCTGGTCATCAAGCTCGCCGACCGCCTGCACAACATGCGCACCATGCGCTACCTCAAGCGCGAGAAGCAGGAGAAGAAGGCGCGCGAGACCCTGGAGATCTACGCGCCGCTCGCCCACCGCCTGGGCATGAACACCATCAAGTGGGAGCTGGAGGACCTGGCCTTCGCGATCCTCTACCCCAAGATGTACGACGAGATCGTCCGCCTGGTCGCCGAGCGCGCCCCCAAGCGCGACGAGTACCTGGCCAAGGTGATCGACGAGGTCCAGGCCGACCTGCGCGCCGCCCGCATCCGGGCCACCGTCACCGGGCGCCCCAAGCACTACTACAGCGTCTACCAGAAGATGATCGTCCGCGGCCGTGACTTCGCGGAGATCTACGACCTGGTCGGCATCCGCGTCCTCGTCGACACCGTCCGCGACTGCTATGCGGCACTGGGCACCGTCCACGCCCGCTGGAACCCGGTTCCGGGGCGGTTCAAGGACTACATCGCGATGCCCAAGTTCAACATGTACCAGTCGCTGCACACCACGGTCATCGGCCCCAGCGGCAAGCCGGTCGAACTGCAGATCCGCACGTTCGACATGCACCGCCGCGCCGAGTACGGCATCGCCGCGCACTGGAAGTACAAGCAGGAGGCCGTCGCCGGCGCCTCCAAGGTGCGCACCGACGTGCCCAAGGCGTCCGGCAAGGACAAGGACGCCATCAACGACATGGCGTGGCTGCGGCAGCTGCTGGACTGGCAGAAGGAGACCGAGGACCCCGGCGAGTTCCTGGAGTCCCTGCGCTTCGACCTGTCCCGCAACGAGGTCTTCGTCTTCACCCCCAAGGGCGACGTCATCGCGCTCCCCGCCGGGGCCACCCCGGTGGACTTCGCCTACGCGGTCCACACCGAGGTCGGTCACCGCACCATAGGAGCGCGGGTCAACGGACGTCTCGTCCCGCTGGAGTCGACGCTCGACAACGGCGACCTGGTGGAGGTCTTCACGTCCAAGGCGACCGGCGCGGGCCCGTCCCGCGACTGGCTCGGCTTCGTGAAGTCGCCGCGCGCCCGGAACAAGATAAGGGCCTGGTTCTCCAAGGAGCGCCGCGACGAGGCGATCGAGCAGGGCAAGGACGCGATCGTGCGGGCCATGCGCAAGCAGAACCTGCCCATCCAGCGCATCCTCACCGGCGACTCACTCGTCACGCTGGCCCACGAGATGCGCTACTCGGACATCTCCGCGTTGTACGCGGCGATCGGCGAGGGCCACGTCTCCGCGCAGAACATCGTGCAGAAGCTCGTCCACGCGCTCGGCGGCGAGGAGGCGGCCACCGAGGAGATCGACGACGAGAGCGTGCCGCCGTCGCGCGGCCGCAGCCGCAAGCGCCGCGCCAGCGCCGACCCGGGCGTCGTCGTCAAGGGGGTCGACGACGTGTGGGTGAAGCTGGCCCGCTGCTGCACCCCGGTTCCCGGCGACCCCATCATCGGGTTCGTCACGCGGGGCAGTGGGGTGTCCGTCCACCGCAGCGACTGCGTGAACGTGGAGTCCCTCTCCCGCGAGCCGGAGCGCATGCTGGACGTCGCGTGGGCGCCGACGCAGTCCTCGGTCTTCCTGGTCGCCATCCAGGTCGAGGCCCTGGACCGCTCCCGGCTGCTGTCCGACGTCACGCGGGTGCTGTCCGACCAGCACGTCAACATCCTCTCGGCGGCCGTCCAGACCTCCCGCGACCGGGTCGCGACCTCCCGCTTCACCTTCGAGATGGGCGACCCCAAGCACCTGGGGCACGTCCTGAAGGCGGTACGGGGCGTGGAGGGCGTCTACGACGTGTACCGGGTGACGTCGGCGCGCAGGCAGTGACCTGACCCGACCTGGCCGAGCGGGCCCGGCGTCCGCCGGCCGGCCGGGGGCGGCGGAACGCCCCGGGGCCCGGCGGTGGTCGCCCACCCCGGGCCCCGGTGACAGTGACCGGCCGTGCCGGCGTGGACTCAGCCGCCGAACTCGTGCAGTCCCTTGAGCGCCTGGTCGAGGAGGGCCTGGCGGCCCTCCAGCTCCCGTTCGAGCTTGTCGGCCCGGGAGGTGTTGCCCTGGGTGCGGGCCTGCTCGATCTGGCCCCTCAGCTTGTCCACCGCGGCCTGGAGCTGACCCGTCAGGCCCTCGGCACGTGCCCGGGCCTCCGGGTTCGTCCGGCGCCACTCGGTCTCCTCGGCCTCCTGGATCGCCCGGTCGACGGTCTGCATCCGGCCCTCGACCCGCGGACGGGCGTCGCGCGGCACGTGACCGATGGCCTCCCAGCGCTCGTTGATCGAACGGAAGGCGGCCCGGGCGGCCTTGAGGTCCGTGATCGGCAGGAGCTTCTCGGCCTCCTGGGCCAGCTCCTCCTTCAGCTTCAGGTTCTCCGCCTGCTCGGCGTCCCGCTCGGCGAAGACCGCGCTGCGGGCGGCGAAGAAGACGTCCTGGGCGCCGCGGAAGCGGTTCCACAGGTCGTCCTCGTGCTCGCGCTGGGCGCGGCCCGCGGCCTTCCACTCCGCCATCAGCTCGCGGTAACGGGCCGCGGTGACACCCCAGTCCGTCGACTCCGAGAGCGCCTCGGCCTCGGCGACCAGCCGTTCCTTGGTCTTGCGGGCCTCCTCGCGCTGCGCGTCCAGCTGCGCGAAGTGGGCCTTGCGCCGCTTGGAGAACGCCGACCGCGCGTGCGAGAAGCGGTGCCACAGCTCGTCGTCGGACTTGCGGTCGAGGCGCGGCAGTCCCTTCCAGGTGTCCACGAGCGCGCGCAGCCGCTCACCGGCCACCCGCCACTGGTCGGACCGGGCCAGTTCCTCCGCCTCGTCGACCAGCGCCTCCTTGGCGTGCCGGGCCTCGTCGGCCTGCCGGGCGCGCTGCGCCTTGCGCTCCTCGCGGCGTGCCTCGACCGTCCGGACCAGCTGGTCCAGGCGGGCGCGCAGGGCGTCCAGATCACCGACCGCGTGGTGCGCGTCGATCTGATCCCGGAGATGGTCGATGGCGGCCTGGGCGTCCTTCGCCGAAAGGTCGGTGGTCCGCACGCGCTTCTCGAGGAGGCCGATTTCGACGACCAGGCCCTCGTACTTGCGTTCGAAGTAGGCAAGCGCCTCCTCGGGGGAGCCGGCCTGCCAGGAACCGACGACCTGCTCGCCGTCGGCCGTCCGCACGTACACGGTCCCCGTCTCGTCGACGCGGCCCCACGGGTCGCTGCTCACAGCGCCTCCTCCACATGATGCCTGCGAGGGGCCTTCGCTCCCCCGGGCATCGTCCACAGTTTCGTCACCGCCAACATAGGCGACCGGCGGGTTGCCTGTCCGCATCCTGCGCGACCGAAATCTCGCGGTTGACGTCAGGATTTCGCGACGGTGGCCTTGTCGATCACGACCGTCGCGTTGGGTGCCCCGTCACCCGCGCCGGTGTTCTCACCCGCGTCGGCGATCTTCTTCAGCACCTTCAGCCCGGATGCGGAGACGGTACCGAACGGTGCGTAGTTGGGCGGCAGCTGACTGTCCTGGTAGACCAGGAAGAACTGGCTCCCGCCGGTGTGCGGCCGGCCGGTGTTCGCCATCGCCACCGTGCCGGCCGGGTAGACGTTCCCCTTCAGGCTCTTGTCCTTGAGATTCTCGTCGGGAAGGGTGTACCCGGGACCGCCGCTGCCGGTTCCCGTCGGGTCGCCGCACTGCAGTACGTAGATGCCGTTCGTGGTGAGCCGGTGGCACTTGGTGTGGTCGAAGTAGCCCTTGCCGGCCAGGAAGTCGAACGAGTTCACGGTGTGCGGCGCGGCCGCGGCCTTCAGGGCCACGTCTATCTCGCCGCACGTCGTGTCCAGCTTGAGCGAGTACGCCGCCGACCTGTCGATCGTCATCGCCGGCTCCTTCTTCCAGCTCAGCTTCTTCACCGAACCCGCGGCGGCCTTCTCGCACGGGTCGGGCGCCTTGCTGGGCGAGGCGCTGGGGGAGACGTCCGCACTGGCGCCGGCCTTGCCGTCGTCGTTCTTCAGGACACCGGTCGTGTACAGCGCGACGCTGCCGATGACGACCACGCCGAGCACCGACGCGATCACGGAGTTGCGCATGCGCGCTTTGCGCCGCGCGGCGGTGCGCCGCTGCTGCTGCCGCAAGAACTTCTCCCGGGCGAGCTGACGCTGCCGCTGTTCCTGGCTGACCACCGGGTTCTCTCCTCATGCGTCTGGGGTGCCGGCCGGTGCGCGTGCGTCCCGCGGCCGACCGCCTGCGTTGTGCCCCGTACCGTATATGGGTTCGCTGAGGAATCGGCAGCGCCGGTAGGCTCTGACGACGGGCGGGCCACGCGCAGCCACGCGTATCCGCCCGGGACCACCCGTACCGACACAACGAAGGACGATCGTGCTCATTGCCGGGTTCCCCGCCGGGGCCTGGGGGACGAACTGCTACCTCGTCGCCCCCGCCGCCGGTGAGGAGTGCGTGATCATCGACCCCGGCCACCAGGCCGCCCAGGGTGTCGAGGACGCGCTCAGGAAGCATCGCCTCAAGCCCGTCGCCGTCGTCCTCACCCACGGCCACATCGACCACGTGGCCTCCGTCGTCCCCGTGTGCGGCGCCCACGGCGTACCCGCCTGGATCCACCCCGCCGACCGCTACATGATGAGCGACCCGGAGAAGGCGCTCGGCCGTTCCATCGGGATGCCGCTGATGGGCGAGCTGACCGTGGGGGAGCCGGACGACGTCGAGGAGCTGACCGACGGCGCCGGGCTGGAGCTGGCCGGCCTGGAGTTCTCCGTCGCGCACGCGCCCGGCCATACCAAGGGGTCGGTGACCTTCCGGATGCCCGAGAGCCCCGACGTCCCGTCGGTCCTCTTCTCCGGGGATCTGCTCTTCGCCGGCTCCATCGGACGCACCGACCTGCCCGGCGGTGACATGGCCGAGATGCTCGACTCGCTGGCCCGCGTGTGCCTGCCGCTCGACGACTCGACCGTGGTGCTGTCCGGACACGGCCCCCAGACGACCATCGGCCAGGAGCGCGCCACCAACCCCTATCTGCGGCAGGTGGCGGCGGGCGGCCAGGAGCAGAGCGCCCGGCCCGCTCCCCGACGAGGAATGTGACGAGAGACTTCGTGAGCACCTTCAAGGCCCCCAGGGGCACGTACGACCTGATCCCACCGGACTCCGCGAAGTACCTCGCGGTCCGGGAGGCGATCGCGGCCCCCCTGCGCAACTCCGGCTACGGCTACATCGAGACGCCCGGCTTCGAGAACGTGGAGCTGTTCGCGCGCGGCGTCGGCGAGTCCACCGACATCGTGACCAAGGAGATGTACGCCTTCGAGACCAAGGGCGGCGACAGGCTGGCGCTGCGCCCCGAGGGCACCGCCTCCGTCCTGCGCGCCGCGCTGGAGGCCGGCCTGCACAAGGCGGGCAACCTGCCGGTCAAGCTCTGGTACTCGGGCTCGTACTACCGCTACGAGCGCCCCCAGAAGGGCCGTTACCGCCACTTCTCGCAGGTCGGCGCCGAGGCGATCGGTGCGGAGGACCCGGCGCTGGACGCCGAGCTGATCATCCTCGCCGACCAGGCGTACCGCTCCCTGGGCCTGCGCACCTTCCGCATCCTGCTCAACAGCCTCGGCGACAAGGAGTGCCGTCCGGTCTACCGCGCCGCCCTGCAGGACTTCCTGCGCGGCCTCGACCTCGACGAGGACACCCGCCACCGCATCGAGATCAACCCGCTGCGCGTGCTGGACGACAAGCGCGAGTCGGTGCAGAAGCAGCTGACGGGCGCCCCGCTGCTGCGCGACTACCTGTGCGACGCGTGCAAGGCGTACCACGAGGAGGTCCGCGAGCTGATCACGGCGGCGGGCGTGGCCTTCGAGGACGACCCGAAACTGGTGCGCGGTCTGGACTACTACACCCGCACGACCTTCGAGTTCGTCCACGACGGCCTCGGCTCGCAGTCCGCGGTGGGCGGCGGCGGCCGCTACGACGGCCTGTCGGAGATGATCGGCGGTCCCGCGCTGCCGTCGGTGGGCTGGGCGCTGGGCGTCGACCGTACGGTGCTGGCGCTGGAGGCGGAAGGCATCGAGCTCGAACTGCCCGCCGCCACGAGCGTGTTCGCCGTGCCGCTCGGCGAGGAGGCCCGCCGCGTGCTCTTCGGGAAGGTCACCGAGCTGCGCAAGAACGGCATCGCCGCCGACTTCTCCTACGGTCACAAGGGCCTCAAGGGCGCCATGAAGAACGCCAACCGCAGCGGCGCCCGCTACGCCGTGGTGGCCGGCGAACGCGACCTCGCCGAGGGCGTCGTCCAGCTCAAGGACATGGAGTCCGGCGAGCAGACGCCGATCGGGGTCAACGAGATCGTGGCGGAACTGGAGTCACGGCTCGGCTGAGACACCGCCGGGGGCGCCGGGTGCCGTGAGGCGCCCGGCGCCTCGCCCCGGGTCCGGGCGCGAAGTGCCGCATGCCCCACCGGGACGGTCAACCTCACGGGCGCGGATTCGGCCGGCCCGACGATTCTCCCCGCACGGGCACACGCGTGCGCCGGCCGGCCGCCCCGGCCCCGGGACGGGCGCCCCCGGCCGCGAGCGGAGCCCATGGAACCCAGCGGATTCCCCCGCACGAGCTCGTGCCCGCGCGGCGGGGCCGGCCGGCCCGGGCAGCGCGTTTCCGCTGGTCGGAGCCGGGTGGCGGCTGCGGCGACGACGTGGCGCGACGGTGCTCCCGGACCGCCCGCCCGGGTCCCGACCGCACCCCGGAGACACGGCTGCCGCCCGCTCTGGGCCTCGTCCGCCGCCGGGCGCGCGGAGGGCGCCGCGCGCACTCCTTATGCGGATCGAACGGTGGACAGCCGCGCCCGTGCGGCAGAATGGCCCGTGCCCGAAGCAGGTTCAGCTCTCGAGTGACGGAATCGGCGTGATGAGCAAGACGACAGTCAGGGACGTCTCTACCGAGCGCGAGCCGGAACCCTCGGTACCCGGGCCACGGACGGTGGAGGGCAGCCGCGCCTTCGGCCTGCTGCTGGTGATCACCGGCGCGGCCGGACTGCTCGCGGCGTGGGTCATCACGATCGACAAGTTCAAGATCCTCGAAGGCAAGGTGAGCGGCAAGACGTTCACCCCCAGCTGCAGCATCAACCCGATCATCTCGTGCGGCAGCGTCATGGAGTCCAAGCAGGCCGGGGTCTTCGGCTTCCCGAACCCGATGCTCGGCCTGGTCGCCTACGGCATCGTCGTCTGCGTCGGGATGAGCCTGCTGGCCCGCGCCCGCTTCCCCCGCTGGTACTGGCTGACCTTCAACTTCGGCACGCTCTTCGGTGTCTGCTTCGTCACCTGGCTGCAGTTCCAGTCGCTGTACCGCATCAACGCGCTGTGCCTGTGGTGCTCGCTGGCCTGGGTCGCCACGATCGTCATGTTCTGGTACGTGACCTCGTTCAACGCCCGCAACGGCTTCCTGCCCGTGCCGCGCCCGGTGAAGACCTTCCTCGCCGAGTTCACCTGGGTGCTGCCGGTCACGCACTGCGGAGTCGTCGTCATGCTGATCCTGACCCGCTGGGGCGGCAGCCTCTGGGCCTGAGCCCGGGCCTGAGCCCGGGCCACGAACGCGGGCCGTCGGGCCCGGAGCCGGACCGCACCGGCTCCGGGCCCGACGGCGTTGTCGGTGCGGTGACATAAGGTTGCCGTCGTGGAGCCCGACCTGTTCACCGCCGCAGCAGAAGAACGCCAGGAGAGGGAACCGGCAGCAAGCCCCCTGGCGGTACGGATGCGCCCGCGCACCCTCGACGAGGTGGTGGGCCAGCAGCACCTGCTCAAGCCGGGCTCACCCCTGCGCAGACTGGTCGGCGAGGGCTCGGGCGGCCCGGCCGGACCCTCCTCCGTGATCCTCTGGGGCCCGCCCGGCACCGGCAAGACGACGCTGGCCTATGTGGTCTCCAAGGCCACCAACAAGCGCTTCGTGGAGCTGTCGGCGATCACCGCGGGCGTCAAGGAGGTCCGCGCGGTCATCGACGGCGCCCGCCGCGCCTCCGGCGGCTACGGCCAGGAGACCGTCCTCTTCCTCGACGAGATCCACCGCTTCAGCAAGGCCCAGCAGGACTCCCTGCTCCCCGCCGTGGAGAACCGCTGGGTGACCCTCATCGCGGCCACCACGGAGAACCCGTACTTCTCCGTGATCTCCCCGCTGCTGTCCCGCTCCCTCCTCCTCACCCTCGAACCCCTCACCGACGACGACGTCCGGGGCCTGCTGCGCCGCGCGCTCACCGACGAGCGCGGCCTCGGGGACGCCGTCGGCCTCCCCGAGGACACCGAGGAGCACCTGCTGCGCATCGCCGGGGGCGACGCCCGCCGCGCCCTGACCGCGCTGGAGGCCGCCGCCGGGGCCGCCCTGGACAAGGGCGAGAGCGAGATCGCCCTCACGACGCTGGAGGAGACGGTCGACCGGGCGGCCGTGACGTACGACCGCGACGGCGACCAGCACTACGACGTCGCCAGCGCCCTGATCAAGTCCATCCGCGGCTCCGACGTCGACGCGGCCCTGCACTACCTCGCGCGGATGATCGACGCCGGGGAGGACCCCCGCTTCATCGCCCGCCGCCTGATGATCTCCGCCAGCGAGGACATCGGCCTGGCCGATCCGAACGCCCTGCCGATCGCGGTCGCCGCCGCCCAGGCCGTCGCCATGATCGGCTTCCCGGAGGCCGCGCTCACCCTGAGCCACGCCACCATCGCCCTCGCCCTGGCCCCGAAGTCGAACTCGGCGACCACCGCGATCGGCGCCGCGCTGGAGGACGTGCGCAAGGGCCTGGCCGGACCGGTGCCGCGCCACCTGCGGGACGGGCACTACAAGGGCGCGGCCAAGCTCGGGCACGCGCGGGGCTATGTGTACCCGCACGACCTGCCCGAGGGCATCGCCGCCCAGCAGTACGCCCCGGACGCCCTGAAGGATCGCGAGTACTACGCCCCCGGCCGGCACGGCGCGGAGGCCCGGTACGCGGACGCGGTCGAGTGGACCCGCAAGCACCTCGGGCGGAAGCGGTCCTGAACGCCCTGTAGGATGTCCCGGAGCGCTGAGTCCCGCGTCCGGCACCTCGCAAGAGGCACCGGCACCACCAGAGCGGGACATCCAGCCGGAGACCCGGCCCCCGGGCAGGGGATCTCCAGGAGCGTCGCGCACCGGCGAACGGTGTCGCGGGCAGCCCACCACCACCCGGAGTACCGGGACAGGTCGGTGGGCCACTCGCGTGCTGCACGTATGTGCCCAGACCAGGGGAGCGGCTGCCCGCCAGGTCCGCGCAGCGGACCCGGAGGGTTTCCCCGGCTGCGGATGCGACCTCCCCTAACCCTGGTGAAGCCGTATTCGCACAGAAAAAATTGAGGTGTTTGGTTCATGGCGAACCAGTCCCGCCCCAAGGTCAAGAAGTCGCGTGCCCTCGGCATCGCGCTGACCCCGAAGGCCGTCAAGTACTTCGAGGCCCGTCCCTACCCGCCGGGTGAGCACGGCCGTGGCCGCAAGCAGAACTCGGACTACAAGGTCCGTCTGCTGGAGAAGCAGCGCCTGCGCGCTCAGTACGACGTCTCCGAGCGCCAGCTGGTGCGCGCCTACGAGCGTGCCTCCAAGGTTCAGGGCAAGACCGGTGAGGCCCTGATCGTCGAGCTCGAGAAGCGCCTTGACGCCCTGGTCCTGCGTTCGGGCATCGCCCGCACGATCTACCAGGCCCGTCAGATGGTCGTCCACGGTCACATCCAGGTCAACGGCAGGAAGGTCGACAAGCCGTCCTTCGTGGTCCGTCCCGACGACGTGATCCAGGTCCGCGACCGCAGCCGTGACAAGACGCTGTTCCAGATCGCCCGTGAGGGCGGCTTCGCCCCCGAGGGCGAGACCCCGCGCTACCTGCAGGTGAACCTCAAGTCCCTGGCGTTCCGCCTGGACCGCGAGCCGAACCGCAAGGAGATCCCGGTGATCTGCGACGAGCAGCTCGTCGTCGAGTACTACGCCCGCTGATCACCAGCAGGCGCCGGTACCACCTCAGCCCGCCGTCTCCCCGCCCTTCCGGACGGGCGAGGCGGCGGGCTCGCGCGTGTCCCCCGCGGGACGCGGCGCGGGCAGCGCGGGGCGCGGCGGCCCGCCCCCTTCCAGCGCGCGGGCCACGGCCGCCGCGCGGCCCAGCCGCGCCCCACGCCGCCGGCACTCCTCGTACCGCTCGTCACCCAGCCGCTCCCGGGCCCGCGCCGCGCACAGCTCGTGCGGCGCGTTGTAGTAGGCCGAGCCGAACAGCCGGAGCCCCACCGACGGCCACATGACGCTCGCGGCGCCCTGCAGTACCGCCGCCTCCGCCGCGTCGCCCTCGTCCACCGTGACCAGCGCCAGCAGCTCCACCGCCAGCACCGAGCCGAGCAGGTCGCGGAAGCCGTACGCGCCGGCCAGGCAGTCGGTGAGCAGGCGCCGGGCACGCGCCGTACCGCCCTCGCGCCAGGCCGCGTACGCCAGCACGTACAGCGCGTAGTTGCGGGCCCACCGCTCGCCGTGCTCCTCGCACACGCGGTGCACGTCCTCGCACATCCGCACCGCCTCCGGCAGGCCGCCCCGGAACGCCCGGGCCATCGCCAGCTCGACCCGGGCCATGAGCACGTTGCTGTTGAGCTCGCCTGCTTCCTCGTACCGGTCCAGCGCCGAGCGCAGCAGCCGCTCCGCGCCCGCCATGTCGTCCGCGACCAGCGCCAGGCACCCGGTGCGGTGCTCCGCGTACGCCACCGCCGTCCGGCACCCGGTGCGCTCCGCCGTCTCCCGGCACTCCTGAAGCACCGCGGGCGCGGTCACCGTGTCGCCCTGCAGGACCGCCACATAGCCGAGCACCCACAGCGCCTTCAGCCGGGTCGGCGCGTGGCCGCCGTCGAGCGCGACGGCCCGCGTCAGCCAGTGCCGGCCCTCCGACAACCGCCCGCAGCCCACCCAGCAGAACCACAGCGAGCCCGCCAGGCACTGCGCCAGACGCGCCTCGCCCGGCACGGCCAGGCAGTACTCCAGCGCCCCGCGCAGATTCGGCAGATCCACCCCGACCCGCGCGGCCACCTCCGCCTGCCGGTGCGAGAACCACTCCAGCTCGCAGGAGGCGGCGAGCCCCAGGTACCAGTCGCGGTGGCGGCGCCGCAGCCGGACAGCGTCTCCCGTCGCCTCCAGCCAGTCCGCGCCGTAGGCCCGGACCGTGTCCAGCATCCGGTGGCGCGGGCCGGCCGCCGTCTCCTCCCGTACCAGCACCGACTGCGCGAGCAGCTCGCCCAGCGCGTCGGCGACCTCGGCCGCGGGCAGACCGTCACCGCTGCACACGTACTCGACGGCCTCCAGGTCGAACGGCCCGGCGAACACCGACAGCCGCGCCCACAGCAGCCGCTCCCGGCCGCCGGCGAGCTCGTGGCTCCAGCCGATCGTGGTGCGCAGCGTCCGGTGCCGGGGCAGCGCCTGCGGACCGCCGCCGGTCAGCACCCGGAAGCGGTCGTCCAGCCGGGCCAGCAGCTGCGCCGGCGGCAGCGCCGGCAGCCGCCCCGCCGCCAGCTCGAGGGCCAGCGGGATGCCGTCCAGGCGCCGGCACAGCTCCCGTGCCTCCGGGCCGTCGGCGACGGACACGCCCTGCCGGCCGGCGCGCTCGGCCAGCAGCCGCACCGCGTCGTCCTCGGGCAGCGGCCCGAGGGGGAACAGCCGCTCACCCGGCACGCCGAGCGGCCGGCGTCCCACCGCGAGCACCGTCAGGCCCGGCGCCCGCCGCAGCAGCTCGGTCACCAGCCCGGCGCACGCCTCCACCAGGTGCTCGAACCCGTCGAGGACCAGCAGCAGCCGGCGCCCGGCGAGCCGGTCGAGGAGAGCGACGCGCGGCGGCCGCGCGGTGTGGTCGGTCAGACCCAGGGCCTCCGCCATCGCGTGGTCGACGAACTCCGGGTCGCGGACGGGGTCCAGCTCGACGCGTCTCACGCGGTCCGGAGCGTTCGCGCGGGCCGCCGCCCGGGCGGCGAGGCGTGATTTGCCCACCCCGCCGGGGCCCGTCACCGTCACCAGCCGCGCGGTCGCCAGCGCTCGCGCCAGCCCGGCCAGTTCGGTCGTGCGGCCCACGAACGCGTCGAGCTCCGGTGGCAGATCGCCGGACGCGGAGCTTTGAGGAACTCGCATGGGATACGCAGCGTACTGAAACGTGTTCGGTGCGTACAATCGCTTCGCGCAACTCCGCAGCACGCGGGCGGTAATCCGGTACGGAGCCCCGTCACCGGCGCGATAGGCTCGGTGCAGACCTTTAGATGTTGCACGTTTCAGGGAGCGGGTGCGCACAGTGTCCGGTGGAGAGGTGGCCGGGATCCTGGTGGCCGTCTTCTGGGCGATCCTGGTCTCCTTCCTCGCCGTCGCACTGGTGAGGCTGGCCCAGACGCTCAAGGCGACCACCAAGCTCGTGGCGGACGTGACCGAGCAGGCCGTTCCGCTGCTGGCCGACGCCTCCCGGGCGGTGCGTTCCGCGCAGACCCAGATCGAGCGGGTCGACGCGATCGCCTCGGACGTCCAGGAGGTCACGTCCAACGCGTCCGCGCTGTCCACCACCGTCGCGTCCACCTTCGGCGGCCCCCTGGTCAAGGTCGCCGCCTTCGGCTACGGCGTGCGCCGGGCCATGGGGGGCGGCCGCCGGGAGGACGTGCCCGCCAAGGAACCGCGGCGTACCGTGATCGTGGGCCGCACCGTCCCGGCCGCACGGCGGGGGAAGCGGAACAACCGGGAGAAGTAAGGACTAGCGATGTTCCGCCGTACGTTCTGGTTCACCTCAGGCGTCGCCGCCGGTGTGTGGGCCACCACCAAGGTCAACCGCAAGCTGCGGCAACTCACCCCCGAGAGCCTGGCCGCCGCCGCGGCGAACAAGGCGATCGAGGCCGGCCACCGGATCAAGGACCGAGCGGTGGGCTTCGCCCTCGACGTCCGCGACAACATGGCCCAGCGGGAGGCCGAACTCGGCGAGGCGCTGGGGCTGAACGCGCCCGTCGACACCGGACTCCCGGCACCCAGGCGGTACGCCGCCATCGAGAACGACCCGGAGTACGTCGAGACGCGGACGTACTCGCAGACGAAGCACCCGTACAACCGGAATGAGGACCACTGATGGAGTCGGCTGAGATCCGCCGCCGCTGGCTGAGCTTCTTCGAGGAGCGCGGGCACACCGTCGTCCCTTCGGCGTCGCTCATCGCGGACGACCCGACTCTGCTCCTCGTCCCGGCCGGCATGGTGCCCTTCAAGCCCTACTTCCTGGGTGAGGTCAAGCCGCCGTTCCCGCGCGCCACCAGCGTGCAGAAGTGCGTGCGCACGCCCGACATCGAAGAGGTCGGCAAGACCACGCGGCACGGCACGTTCTTCCAGATGTGCGGCAACTTCTCCTTCGGCGACTACTTCAAGGAAGGAGCCATCAAGCTCGCCTGGGAGCTGCTCACCTCCTCCCAGGACGAGGGCGGCTACGGCCTCGACCCCGAGCGCCTGTGGATCACCGTCTACGAGGACGACGACGAGGCCGAGCAGATCTGGCACGAGGTGGTCGGCGTGCCCAGGGAGCGCATCCAGCGCCTGGGCAAGAAGGACAACTTCTGGTCCATGGGCGTCCCCGGCCCCTGCGGCCCCTGCTCCGAGATCAACTACGACCGCGGTCCCGAGTTCGGCGCCGAGGGCGGCCCCGCCGTCAACGACGAGCGGTACGTGGAGATCTGGAACCTCGTCTTCATGCAGTACGAGCGGGGCGAGGGCACCGGCAAGGACGACTTCGAGATCCTCGGGGACCTGCCGAGCAAGAACATCGACACCGGCCTCGGTCTCGAGCGGCTCGCCATGATTCTGCAGGGCGTGCAGAACATGTACGAGATCGACACCTCCATGGCCGTCATCGAGAAGGCCACCGAGCTGACCGGCGTCCGCTACGGCGACGCCCACGACTCGGACGTGTCCCTGCGCGTGGTCACCGACCACATGCGGACCGCCACGATGCTCATCGGCGACGGCGTCACCCCCGGCAACGAGGGCCGCGGTTACGTCCTGCGCCGCATCATGCGCCGCGCCATCCGCAACATGCGCCTGCTCGGCGCCACCGGCCCGGTCGTCAGGGACCTGATCGACACCGTGATCGGCATGATGGGCCAGCAGTACCCGGAGCTGGTCACCGACCGCGAGCGCATCGAGAAGGTCGCCCTCGCCGAGGAGAACGCCTTCCTCAAGACGCTGAAGGCCGGCACAAACATCCTCGACACCGCCGTCACCGAGACCAAGCAGTCGGGCGGCACGGTCCTCTCCGGCGACAAGGCCTTCCTGCTCCACGACACCTGGGGCTTCCCGATCGACCTCACCCTGGAGATGGCCGCCGAGCAGGGGCTGTCCGTGGACGAGGACGGCTTCCGCCGCCTGATGAAGGAGCAGCGGGAGCGCGCCAAGGCCGATGCCCAGGCCAAGAAGACCGGCCACGCCGACCTCGGCGCCTACCGCGAGATCGCCGACAGGGCCGGGGCGACCGACTTCATCGGCTACAACGACACCCAGGGCGAGTCGACGGTCGTCGGCATCCTCGTGGACGGCGTGTCCTCCCCGGCCGCCACCGAGGGCGACGAGGTCGAGATCGTCCTCGACCGCACCCCGTTCTACGCCGAGGGCGGCGGCCAGATCGGCGACACCGGCCGCATCAAGGTGGACTCCGGCGCCGTCGTCGAGGTGCGCGACACCCAGAAGCCGGTCCCGGGCGTGTACGTCCACAAGGGCGTCGTCCAGGTCGGCGAGCTCACCGTCGGCGCCAAGGCGCACGCCTCGATCGACTCCCTGCGCCGCAGGGCCATCGCCCGCGCCCACTCGGCCACGCACCTGACCCACCAGGCCCTGCGCGACGCTCTCGGCCCGACGGCCGCCCAGGCCGGTTCGGAGAACCAGCCCGGCCGCTTCCGTTTCGACTTCGGCTCACCGTCGGCGGTTCCGCAGACGGTGATGACCGACGTCGAGCAGAAGATCAACGAGGTGCTCGCCCGCGACCTCGACGTGCGCGCCGACGTCATGGGTATCGACGAGGCCAGGAAGCAGGGCGCCATCGCCGAGTTCGGTGAGAAGTACGGCGAGCGCGTGCGCGTGGTGACCATCGGGGACTTCTCCAAGGAGCTGTGCGGCGGCACGCACGTGCACAACACCGCCCAGCTGGGCCTGGTGAAGCTGCTCGGCGAGTCCTCCATCGGCTCGGGCGTGCGCCGCATCGAGGCCCTGGTCGGCGTCGACGCCTACACCTTCCTCGCCCGCGAGCACACGGTCGTCAACCAGCTCAGCGAACTGCTCAAGGGCCGTCCTGAGGAGCTGCCGGACAAGGTGGCCGGCATGCTCGGCAAGCTGAAGGACGCCGAGAAGGAGATCGAGAAGTTCCGCGCCGAGAAGGTGCTGCAGGCCGCCGCCGGTCTCGCCGAGTCCGCCCGGGACGTCCGCGGGGTCGCCGTGGTGACCGGGCGGGTCCCGGACGGCACCATGCCCGACGACCTGCGCAGGCTGGTCCTCGACGTGCGCGGCCGCGTCCAGGGCGGCCGGGCGGCCGTCGTCGCCCTGTTCACGGTGAACAACGGAAAGCCGCTGACGGTGATCGCCACCAACGAGGGCGCCCGCGAGCGCGGTCTGAAGGCCGGCGACCTGGTCCGCACGGCCGCCAAGACCCTCGGCGGCGGCGGTGGTGGCAAGCCCGACGTCGCCCAGGGCGGCGGCCAGAACCCGGCTGCCGTCGGGGAGGCCGCCGAGGCCGTCGAGCGCCTGGTCGCCGAGACCGCCAAGTAGGAAGCGGTCACGACGATGAGGAGAGGACGCCGGCTCGCGATCGACGTCGGGGACGCCCGGATCGGGGTCGCCTCCTGCGACCCGGACGGGATCCTCGCCACCCCGGTGGAGACGGTCCCGGGCCGGGACGTCCCCGCGGCCTACCGGCGGCTGGGCCGACTCGTGGAGGAGTACGAGCCGATCGAGGTCGTCGTCGGGCTCCCTCGCTCCCTCAAGGGGGGCGAGGGCCCGGCGGCCGTCAAGGTCCGCGGCTTCGCGCGGGAACTGGCCCGCATGATCGCCCCGGTCGGGGTAAGACTGGTGGATGAGCGGATGACGACCGTGACGGCCGGTCAGGGGCTGCGCGCCTCGGGCGTGAAGTCCAAGAAGGGCCGGGCCGTCATCGACCAGGCCGCTGCCGTGGTCATCCTGCAGCAGGCCCTCGAATCCGAACGAGTGTCAGGCGAAGCACCCGGCGAGGGCGTCGAAGTGGGCATCTGATCGCGATACGGTAACGTTCCGCGCGATGCGCCGTTGTTCGAACAGCCGGTGCACAGCAAGAGGCGGAACGGGAGCCGGGGACGAGGGCCGGGCGACCGTCGCCTCGCGGCTCTAGGGGATCGATGACTGAGTATGGCCGGGGCCCAGGCTCCGCACCGTGGCATCCGGAGGACCCGTTGTACGGGGACGGCGGATGGGGAGAGCAGCAGGCCGACGCGGGCCAGCGGTCTCCGTACGGCGGCCGGCCGCAGCACCACCCGCAGCAGCCGCAGCAGCAGTACGGCGACTGGGGGCACCAGCCGCAGGCCGGCTACGGGCAGGACCAGTACCCGCACACCCCGCAGTACGACGAGCAGGGCCACCAGCGGTACGCCGAGCAGGAGCCGCAGCAGTACCGGCAGGACGGCGGCTGGGACACCACCGGTACGCACGCGCACGTGGCGTACCCCGCCGGCGTCGACCCGACCGACCCCTACGGGCAGCAGACCGCCTACCACGCGGAGCAGGCCGACCTCTACAGCACGCCCGAGGCCTATCCGCCGCCGGAGCCGCCGAGCCGCCGCGGTGCGGAACCGGAGCCGCGGCCCGACTGGGACCCCGACCCCGGGCAGGAGGACCACGCGTTCTTCGCCGGGGACGACGACTCCGACTCCGACGACCCCGACGACGACCCGGGGGAGGGCGGTGGCCGCGGCGACCGCCGGGGCCGCGGCGGCAAGAACAGGAACAAGGGCAGGAAACGGCGCAACGGCTGCGCCTGCCTGGTCGTCGTGCTGGTGTTCGGCGGCGGCCTGGCCGGCGTCGGGTACTACGGCTACCAGTTCTACCAAAATCGTTTCGGCGCGCCGCCGGACTACGCGGGTGACGGCACCGACGAGACGGTGACCGTGGAGATCCCGAAGGGTGCCGGCGGGTACGACATCGGCCGGAAACTGAAGCAGGCCGGCGTGGTCAAAAGCGTCGACGCCTTCGTGTCCGCGCAGACGCGCAACCCCGACGGCAACAAGCTCCAGGCGGGTGCCTACCTGCTGAAGAAGCGGATGTCCGCCGACAGCGCGGTCGCTCTGATGCTCGACCCCAAGAGCCAGAACAACGTGATGGTCACGCCGGGTGAGCGCAACGTCCTGGTCTACGCGGCGATCGACAAGAAACTGGAACTGTCCGCGGGGACCACGAGGAAGACCGCCGAGAAGCAGTCCAAGGTCCTCGGCCTGCCGAGCTGGGCGAACACCGGCAAGGAGATCAAGGACCCGCTGGAGGGCTTCCTCTACCCGGGCACCTATCCCGCCGCCAAGGGCATGAAGCCCGAGTCGGTGCTGAAGCAGATGGTCACGCAGGCCAACCAGGCCTACGGCCGCTTCGACCTCGCCGCGAAGGCCAGGGAACTGAACCTGGCCAACCCGCTGCAGGTCATCACGGTCGCCAGCCTCGTCCAGGCCGAGGGCAAGACGCACGACGACTTCCGCAAGATGGCCGAGGTCGTCTACAACCGCCTCAAGCCCACGAACACCGAGACCAACCAGCTGCTGCAGTTCGACTCGACCTTCAACTACCTCAAGGGCGAGAGCAACATCAACATCAGCGAGTCCGAGATCAACAGCAACAAGGACCCGTACAACACCTACACGCGCAAGGGACTGCCGCCCGGGCCGATCGGCAACCCCGGCGACGAGGCGCTCAGGGCGGCCCTGGATCCGACCGACGAGGGCTGGATCTACTTCGTCGCGACCGACGGAATGAACAAGACCGAGTTCGCCCGCACCTACGCCGAGTTCCAGAAGCTCAAGGACAAGTTCAATGCCAGCTCGGGCAACTGAGGCCCGCCGGGCGGCCGTGCTCGGCTCGCCCATCGCCCACTCCCTCTCGCCGGTGCTGCACCGCGCCGCCTACGCGGAACTGGGCCTGGCGAACTGGTCGTACGACCGGTTCGAGGTCGACGAGCCGGCCCTGCCCGGGTTCCTGCGGGAGCTCGGGCCGGAGTGGGCGGGCCTGTCGATCACCATGCCGCTGAAACGGCCCGTCATCCCACTGCTCGACACGATCAGCGAGACCGCGGCCGCCGTCGAGGCGGTCAACACCGTGGTGCTCACCGAGGACGGCCGGCGAGCCGGCGACAACACCGACGTCCCCGGCATGGTCGCCGCCCTGCGCGAGCACGGCATCGAACAGGTCGACTCCGCGGCGGTCCTCGGTGCCGGCGCCACCGCGTCCTCGGCGCTGGCCGCGCTCGCGCGCGTCTGCACCGGCGAGGTCGTCGCCTACGTCCGCAGCGAGGCCCGGGCCGCCGAGATGCGGCAGTGGGGCGAGCGGCTGGGTGTGGAGGTGCGCACCGCCCCCTGGGCGGACGCGGCACAGGCCCTGCGCGCGCCCCTGCTGGTGGCGACCACCCCGGCCGGCACGACGGACGCGCTCGCGGGCGCCGTGCCGGAGCGGCCCGCCACCCTCTTCGACGTCCTCTACGACCCCTGGCCGACCGACCTGGCGGCCCGCTGGTCCATGGTCGGCGGCGCCGTCGTCAGCGGCCTGGACCTGCTCGTGCACCAGGCGGCCCTCCAGGTCGAGCAGATGACGGGCCGCTCCCCGGCCCCGCTGGAGGCCATGCGCCGGGCGGGGGAGAAGGCGCTGTCGGAGCGCTGACGGCGCGGCCGGGAGCAGGCGGACCGCTCCGGCGCGAGCGGACCGGCCGGGCCGGTCCCGTCCGGCCGGGCGTTGCCCGTCCCCGGTGGACTGCCTGCTCGGCGCGGGCGCACGGACCCGTGCCCGCCGGCACTGCCGCGCGCGTGGGTGGGCAGGGGGCACGGGCACCCGCCGTCCCCCGCCGGGGCGTCTCGCCGGGCGTCCGCCTGCTGGACCGTCGGCCGGGCCCGCCCGCCGGACGTGGGAGGATCGGAGATGGCGGGCCAGGGCCGCGCACCCGGCCGCGCCGTCGCAGTTCCAGGCGCGAGCATGAGGAGCACCGTTGAGCAGGTTGCGTTGGCTGACCGCGGGCGAGTCGCACGGCCCCGCACTCGTCGCCACGCTGGAGGGTCTTCCCGCCGGCGTGCCGATCACCACGGACATGGTGGCGGACCACCTCGCGCGGCGGCGCCTGGGTTACGGGCGTGGTGCCCGCATGAAGTTCGAGCGCGACGAGGTCACCTTCCTGGGCGGTGTCCGCCACGGTCGCACCCTCGGCTCGCCCGTGGCGGTCATGGTGGGCAACACGGAGTGGCCCAAGTGGGAGACGGTCATGGCGGCCGATCCGGTCGATCCGGCGGAGCTGGCCGAGCTGGCCCGCAGCGCGCCGCTGACCCGGCCCCGCCCCGGCCACGCCGACCTGGCCGGCATGCAGAAGTACGGCTTCGACGAGGCCCGGCCGATCCTGGAGCGCGCGAGCGCCCGTGAGACGGCGGCCCGGGTGGCGCTGGGCGCGGTGGCGCGGTCGTACCTGAAGGAGACCGCGGGCATCGAGGTCGTCTCGCACGTCGTGGAGCTGGCCTCGGCCAGGGCGCCCTACGGGGTGTACCCGACGCCGGCTGACGTCGAGAAGCTGGACGCCGACCCGGTGCGCTGCCTGGACGCCGACGCGTCCAAGGCGATGGTCGCGGAGATCGACCAGGCCCACAAGGACGGCGACACGCTCGGCGGCGTGGTCGAGGTGCTGGCCTACGGGGTGCCCGTCGGCCTGGGCTCGCACGTGCACTGGGACCGGCGGCTGGACGCCCGGCTCGCGGCGGCGCTCATGGGCATCCAGGCGATCAAGGGCGTGGAGGTCGGCGACGGCTTCGAGCTGGCGCGGGTGCCCGGCTCCCAGGCGCACGACGAGATCCTCGCCACGCCCGAGGGCGTCCGGCGTGCCACGGGCCGCTCCGGCGGCACCGAGGGCGGGCTGTCCACCGGTGAGCTGCTGCGGGTGCGGGCGGCGATGAAGCCGATCGCCACCGTCCCGCGGGCGCTGCGGACGGTGGACGTGGCCACCGGCGAGCCGGCTCAGGCCCACCACCAGCGCTCCGACGTGTGCGCGGTGCCGGCGGCCGGCATCGTCGCCGAGGCCATGGTCGCCCTGGTCCTGGCCGACGCGGTGGCCGAGAAGTTCGGTGGCGACAGCGTGGCCGAGACCGCCCGCAACGTCCGGTCGTACCTCGAGAACCTGGCGATCCGGTGAGCGCCGCGCCTGCCGTGGTCCTGGTCGGGCCGATGGGCGTGGGCAAGTCCACCGTCGGCCGGCTGCTGGCAGACCGTCTCGGGGTGGCGTACCGGGACACCGACGACGACATCGTCGCCGCCGAGGGCCGGACCGTCGCGGAGATCTTCGTCGACGAGGGCGAGCCGGCGTTCCGCGCGATCGAGAAGCAGGCCGTCGCCCGCGCGCTGGCCGAGCACGACGGCGTCCTCGCCCTGGGCGGCGGCGCGATCCTGGACCCGGACACCCGGGCGCTGCTGGGCGGGCTGCGCGTGGTGTACCTGTCGATGGACGTCGAGTCGGCCGTCCGGCGGACCGGCCTGAACGCGGCCCGTCCGCTGCTCGCGGTCAACCCGCGCAAGCAGTGGCGCGAGTTGATGGAGGCCCGCCGCCACCTGTACGAGGAAGTCGCCACGGCCGTGGTGGCCACCGACGGGCGCGGTCCCGAAGAGGTCGCCCGAACCGTCCTGGACGCAGTGGAGTTGAAGGAAGCATGAGCGAGGAAGTGACCCGCATCCACATCGCGGGCACGGCGGGCACCGAACCCTACGACGTGCTCGTCGGACGTCGGCTCCTGGGCGAGCTGGCCGGTCTGATCGGCGACCGGGCCAGGCGGGTCGCGGTCGTGCACCCCGAGGCGCTGGCCGAGACCGGCCAGACGTTGCGGGCCGACCTGGCCGAGCAGGGCTACGAGGCCGTGGCCATCCAGGTCCCCAACGCCGAGGAGGCCAAGACCGCGGAGGTCGCCGCCTACTGCTGGAAGGCGCTGGGGCAGTCCGGGTTCACCCGGAGCGACGTTATCGTCGGCGTCGGCGGCGGCGCGACCACCGACCTCGCCGGTTTCGTGGCGGCGACCTGGCTGCGCGGGGTGCGCTGGATCGCGATCCCGACGACCGTGCTGGCCATGGTGGACGCGGCCGTCGGCGGCAAGACCGGCATCAACACCGCCGAGGGCAAGAATCTCGTGGGTGCCTTCCACCCGCCCGCGGGTGTGCTGTGCGACCTGGCGGCGCTGGACTCGCTGCCCGTCCACGACTACGTCTCGGGCCTCGCGGAGGTGATCAAGGCCGGTTTCATCGCCGACCCGGTGATCCTGGACCTCATCGAGTCCGACCCCCAGGCGGCCCGCACCCCGGCCGGTCCGCACACCGCCGAGCTCATCGAGCGCTCGATCCGGGTCAAGGCCGACGTCGTCTCCACCGACCTCAAGGAGTCGGGCCTCAGGGAGATCCTCAACTACGGGCACACCCTCGGCCACGCCATCGAGAAGAACGAGCGCTACAAATGGCGGCACGGCGCGGCGGTGGCCGTGGGCATGCACTTCGCCGCCGAACTCGGCCGTCTCGCGGGCCGTCTGGACGACGCCACCGCCGACCGGCACCGCACCGTCCTGGAGTCGGTCGGGCTGCCGCTGCACTACCGGTACGACCAGTGGCCCAGGCTGCTGGAGACGATGAAGGTCGACAAGAAGTCCCGCGGCGACCTGCTGCGCTTCATCGTCCTCGACGGCCTGGCCAAGCCCACCGTCCTGGAGGGGCCGGACCCGGCCGTCCTCCTCGCCGCCTACGGCGAAGTGGGGCAGTAGGTCCCGGAAGGCGCCCTTCGCCCGACGCGCCCGCGGCGCCGGGCACTTGGGGCCGTCCCCGGCCGTTCACCACAGGGCGGCCGGGGACGGTACCGTTCGGTGCAGCGGGGCTCTCGCCCGCTGCCAGCGCCCATTGCCTTGTACGAGACGGAGTGGCACCGGATGCAGCACGCAGTGGGGAGTCCGCTGCCGCCGCCCCACCAGCCGGGGCACGGACCGGCCGCCGGCCGGCCGTCGGCCGCACACCACCCGGGTCCCCAGCACCCGGGCGCGCACCAGGGTTCGGCGCCCGTGCCCCCGCCCCCGCCGGGCTACCCCGGCGCGGCGCCGGGCCCGCACCCGCCCGTCGCGCCGCCCCCGCCCCACGCGGCTCCTCCCGTCCCGCCGCTCCACCAGGTCCCGCCGGGCGCGCCGGTCCCGGAGACGACCGGGCACGTCAGGCTGCCCCCGGGCGGCCCGGTGGCCATGCCCAGCGTGCCGCCCGCGGCGGCCGCGCCCGGCGCGGCCGTCACGACCCTCGCGGTGCTGCTGATCGGGCCGGCCGGCGCCGGCAAGACGAGCGTCGCCAAGTACTGGGCCGACCACCGCCGGGTCCCCACCGCGCACATCAGCCTCGACGACGTCCGCGAATGGGTCCGCTCCGGCTTCGCCGACCCGCAGTCCGGCTGGAACGACCACTCCGAGGCCCAGTACCGCCTGGCCCGCCGCACCTGCGGCTTCGCCGCGCGCAACTTCCTCGCCAACGGGATCTCCTGCATCCTCGACGACGCCGTCTTCCCCGACCGGCCGGTCGTCGGCCTCGGCGGCTGGAAGCGGCACGTCGGCCCCGGGCTCCTCCCGGTCGTCCTGCTGCCCGGCCTCGACGTCGTCCTGGAGCGCAACGCCGAGCGCACCGGCAACCGCCGCCTCGGCGACGAGGAGGTCGCGCGCATCCACGGCCGGATGGCCGGCTGGTACGGCTCGGGACTGCCGATCATCGACAACTCCCAGCTCGACGTCCCGGCCACCGCCCGCCTCCTGGACGAGGTCCTGGCCCGTTCGATCGCGAGCCCGCCCAGTTGGTGACGGCGGCGGACCGGGAGAAACCTTCCTTCCTCGCCGCCGTCCTCTTCCACCTGTGACCAGCCGTCCCCGGCACCCCGCAGCGCCCCCGATTGCGGCGGCCGGTGACCGCCCACTCGGCTCTCCCGACCGGCGACATCGGGCCGCCGCTCTTAGGCTCGGTTCATGTCATCAGAGGTGTACGCGGCCCGCCGGGCCCGGCTACGGGAGCGCTGCAACGCGGGCGGCAGCGCGGCGGCGCTGGTGACTCGTCCCGCCAATGTGCGGTACCTCGCGGGAGCGGCCCCGCAGGGTGCCGTCCTGCTGCTCGGCAAACGCGGGGACCTGCTGGTGTGCGTGGGTCCGCCGGAGGAGCGCCCCTACGAGGGCCGCCCCGACGAGACGCTGCCCGTCCAGGTCATGCAGAGACCGGCCGGCGACCCGGCCGTCGCCGCGGCCGACATCGCCGGGACCCAGGGCGCCGACTCCCTCGCCGTGGAGGAGCATCACCTCACCGTGGCACGCCACCGCGCCCTCGCCGCCGTCGCGTCCGGCCTGCGCCTCACCGACCTGGGCAGCGCCGTCGAGCAGTTGAGGGTGGTCAAGGACGAGGAGGAGATCTCCTGCCTGCGGATCGGCGCCGAGATCGCCGACCAGGCGCTCGGCGAACTGCTGGAGTCCATCCTCGTCGGCCGCACCGAGCGCCACCTCGCCCTTGAGCTGGAGCGCCGGCTCGTGGACCACGGCGCCGACGGCCCCGCCTTCCCGACGTCCGTCGCCACGGGCCCGAACTCCGGGCGGCGCGGCCACCGGCCCACCGACCGGCGGGTCGAGGAGGGCGACTTCCTCTCCGTCTGCCTGGGGGCGGCCTACCGCGGCTACCGCTGCGAGATCGGCCGCACCTTCGTCATCGGCACGTCCCCCGCGGACTGGCAGATCCAGCTCTACGACCTGGTCTTCACCGCGCAGCGGGCCGGACGGGAGGCGCTGGCGCCCGGGACCGTCTACCGTGAAGTGGACCGCGCGGCCCGCCAGGTACTCGACGCCGCCGGGTTCGCGGAAGGCCTGCCTCCGCTGATGGGCCACGGCGTGGGACTCGAATTCGACGAGGACCCGCAGCTGGCCCCCACGGCCATGGGTAAACTGGACGCTTGCGTGCCGGTCACCGTCGAACCGGGGGTCCACCTCCCGGGCCGGGGCGGTGTCCGGATCGATGACACGCTCGTCGTGCGCCCCGAGGCGGACGGCGGACCCGAGCTACTCACCATCACGACCAAGGAGCTGCTCGCGCTCTAGCCTCGCGCTGCGCGCCTGCCCCGGGGTCGTACGTCAGTCCAGGAGATTCCGCAACCGTGGCTTCCACGAACGACCTCAAGAACGGCATGGTGCTCAAGCTCGAAGGCGGCCAGCTCTGGTCCGTCGTCGAGTTCCAGCACGTCAAGCCCGGCAAGGGCCCGGCCTTCGTGCGCACCAAGCTCAAGAACGTGCTGTCCGGCAAGGTCGTCGACAAGACCTTCAACGCCGGCGTCAAGGTCGAAACGGCCACCGTTGACAAGCGCGACATGCAGTTCTCCTACATGGACGGCGACTACTTCGTCTTCATGGACATGGAGACCTACGACCAGCTGCACGTCGACCGGAAGGCCGTCGGCGACGCCGCCAACTTCCTGATCGAGGGCTTCACCGCCACCGTGGCCCAGCACGAGGGCGAGGTGCTCTTCGTGGAGCTCCCGGCCGCCGTCGAGCTGACCATCGCGGAGACCGAGCCGGGCGTCCAGGGTGACCGTTCCACCGGCGGCACCAAGCCCGCCACGCTGGAGACAGGCCACCAGATCCAGGTCCCGCTCTTCATCACCACCGGCGAGAAGATCAAGGTCGACACCCGCACGAGCGACTACCTCGGCCGGGTGAACAGCTAACCGTGGCTGCCCGCAACACGGCCCGCAAGCGCGCCTTCCAGATCCTCTTCGAGGGCGACCAGCGAGACGCCGACGTCCTGACCGTCCTCGCGGACTGGGTCCGGCACGCCCGGACCGACACCCGTCAGCCGCCGGTGAGCGAGTACACCATGCAGCTCATCGAGGGGTACGCCCAGCACGCGACCCGTATCGACGAGCTGATCGCGCAGTACGCGGTCGGCTGGACGCTGGACCGCATGCCCGTCGTCGACCGCAACCTCCTGCGCCTGGGCGCCTACGAGCTGATCTGGGTCGACGAGACCCCGGACGCCGTCGTCCTGGACGAGATGGTGCAGCTGGCGAAGGAGTTCTCGACGGACGAGTCGCCCTCGTTCGTCAACGGTCTGCTCGGCCGCCTGAAGGACCTCAAGCCCTCCCTGCGGCGCGAAGGGGCCTGAGGACGCCAGGCACGGCACGGGCACGGACCCGGACACCCTCGAGGGCCCGCAGCGTCGCCGCTGCGGGCCCTCGGCGCGCCGCCCGCCCCCCGGGCCCGTCAGCGCCCCGTGAGGGACGCAGAGAGCCGCCGGGGCGGCCGCAACCATCATGGTCCGGCCGCCCCGGCGGCACGTTTCTGCTGAGGCCTGCCCAGTCCCCCGGGACTCAGCTGTCCTCGTGAGCCGCCACGGCGCGGCGGGCGTCGGCGTCGAGCACACCCCAGTTGATCAGCTGCTCGGTGAGCACCGAGGGGGACTGGTCGTAGATGACGGCGAGCGTGCGCAGGTCGTCCTGGCGGATCGAGAGGACCTTGCCGTTGTAGTCACCACGCTGGGACTGGATGGTCGCCGCGTACCGCTGCAGCGGGCCCGCCTTCTCGGCCGGCACCGTGGCCAGCCGCTCCAGGTCCAGGACCAGCTTCGGCGGGGGCTCGGCGGCGCCGCCAGGGGTCGTGCCCGGCAGCAGCTCCTGCACCGGAACACCGTAGAAATCGGCCAGCTCGGCAAGACGCTGCACGGTCACGGCACGGTCTCCGCGCTCGTACGAACCGACCACGACCGCCTTCCAGCGTCCCTGGCTCTTCTCCTCGACACCGTGGAGGGAAAGGCCCTGCTGGGTGCGGATGGCCCGGAGCTTCGCCCCGAGCTGTTTGGCGTATTCGCTGGACATATGGCTCCCCGGACACTGTGTCGGCGCCGTCGGCTCTGTTTCCGTGCCGCGCGGCTGGTAACTCACTGTGAGGTTACGCAGAGTTACTCTGCTGCGTCAAGCCGAATGGGCCGCACCGCCCCTTCCGTACGGCCCGCGGTCGAGGGGGTCAGGGGGTGAACGGAGTCCCCCGCGGGGCCTGCTACCGTGGGTGGCGCAATCCCGACGTCCTTTAAGGTCCGTCCCGTGAGGCGGAGAAGGAGGTCCGTTTCCCATGGACACACAAGCGTCCGATGCCAGGCCCGTCCTCGAGGGGCCGGACATCGCGCGGGTACTGACCCGCATCGCCCACGAGATCGTCGAGCGCGCCAAGGGCGCCGACGACGTGGTGCTCCTCGGCATTCCGACCAGGGGCGTCTTCCTCGCCCAGCGGCTCGCCGCCAAGCTCGAGCAGATCACCGAGCGCAAGGTCCCCTGCGGCTCGCTCGACATCACCATGTACCGCGACGACCTGCGCATGCACCCGCCGCGTGCGCTGGCCCGCACCGAGATCCCCGGTGACGGCATCGACGGCTGCCTGGTCGTCCTCGTCGACGACGTGCTCTTCTCCGGCCGCACCATCCGCGCCGCCCTCGACGCACTGAACGACATCGGGCGTCCCCGCGCCGTGCAGCTGGCGGTCCTCGTCGACCGCGGCCACCGCGAACTGCCCATCCGCGCCGACTACGTCGGCAAGAACCTCCCCACGTCGCTGCGGGAGACGGTCAAGGTCCAGCTGGCCGAGGAGGACGGTCGCGACACCGTCCTGCTCGGTGCCACGCCGGCCGCCCTGGGCGAGCAGTAGCAGCAGCGCTCCGGCGTACGCGCCGCCGTACGCCGCACCGCCGCGCCCTCGCCTGCCCGAATTCTCCTGAATGAACTGCCTTACGGAGCCTGACAGATGCAGCGTCATCTCATCTCGGCCGCCGACCTCACCCGCGACGACGCCGTCCTGATCCTCGACACCGCCGAGGAGATGGCCCGGGTCGCCGACCGGCCGATCAAGAAACTGCCGACCCTGCGCGGCCGCACCGTCGTCAACCTCTTCTTCGAGGACTCCACCCGCACCCGGATCTCCTTCGAGGCCGCGGAGAAGCGGCTGTCCGCGGACGTCATCAACTTCTCCGCCAAGGGCTCCAGCGTGTCCAAGGGCGAGTCCCTGAAGGACACCGCGCAGACCCTGGAGGCCATGGGCGTCGACGCCGTGGTCATCCGGCACGGCGCCTCCGGCGCCCCCTACCGCCTCGCCGGGTCCGGCTGGATCGACGCCGTCGTCATCAACGCCGGCGACGGCACCCACCAGCACCCCACGCAGGCCCTGCTCGACGCCTTCACCATGCGCCGCCGCCTGGTCGGCCGGGACGCGGGCCTGGGCCATGACCTCTCCGGCAGGCGCGTCACCGTCGTGGGTGACGTCCTGCACAGCCGGGTCGCCCGCTCCAACGTCGACCTGCTGCACACCCTGGGCGCCGAGGTCACCCTGGTCGCCCCGCCCACGCTGCTGCCGGTCGGCGTCGAGTCCTGGCCCTGCGAGGTCTCCTACGACCTCGACGCCGCGCTGCCCAAGTCGGACGCCGTGATGATGCTGCGCGTCCAGCGCGAGCGCATGAACGCCGCGTTCTTCCCCACCGAGCGCGAGTACTCCCGCCGCTACGGCCTCGACGCCGACCGCATGGCGCGGATGCCCGAGCACGCCATCGTGATGCACCCCGGCCCGATGGTCCGCGGCATGGAGATCACCGCCGAGGTCGCCGACTCCGGCCGCTGCACCGCCGTCGAACAGGTCGCCAACGGCGTCTCCATCCGCATGGCCGTGCTGTACCTCCTGCTCGGTGGCAAGGAGCCCGCCCTCACCCACTCTCGTACCGAGGAGAAGCAAGAGCGATGAGCAAGACCCTGATCCGTGGTGCGAAGGTGCTCGGCGGCGCGCCGCAGGACGTCCTGATCGACGGCGAGACGATCGCCGAGGTCGGCACCGGGCTGTCCGCCGAGGGCGCCGAGGTCGTCGAGGCCGGCGGCAGGATCCTCCTGCCGGGCCTGGTCGACCTGCACACCCACCTGCGCGAGCCCGGCCGCGAGGACTCCGAGACGGTGCTGACCGGCACCCGCGCGGCCGCCTCCGGCGGCTACACCGCCGTGTTCGCCATGGCCAACACCTTCCCGGTCGCCGACACCGCCGGCGTGGTCGAGCAGGTCTGGCGGCTGGGCAGGGAGCACGGCTACTGCGACGTGCGGCCCGTCGGTGCCGTCACCGTCGGTCTGGAGGGCCGCAAGCTCGCCGAGCTGGGCGCCATGCACGAGTCGGCGGCCGGCGTGACCGTCTTCTCCGACGACGGCAAGTGCGTCGACGACGCGGTGATCATGCGCCGGGCGCTGGAGTACGTGAAGGCCTTCGGGGGTGTCGTCGCCCAGCACGCGCAGGAACCGCGGCTGACGGAGGGCGCCCAGATGAACGAGGGCGTCGTCTCCGCCGAGCTCGGCCTCGGCGGCTGGCCCGCCGTCGCCGAGGAGTCGGTCATCGCCCGGGACGTGCTGCTCGCCGAGCACGTCGGCTCCCGCGTCCACATCTGCCACCTGTCGACCGCCGGGTCCGTCGAGATCGTCCGCTGGGCCAAGTCCCGCGGCATCCAGGTCACCGCCGAGGTCACCCCGCACCACCTGCTCCTCACCGACGAGCTGGTGCGCACCTACGACCCGGTCTACAAGGTCAATCCGCCGCTGCGCACCGCACGCGACGTGCGGGCCCTGCGCGAGGCGCTCGCCGACGGCACGATCGACATCGTCGCCACCGACCACGCCCCGCACCCGCACGAGGACAAGGACTGCGAGTGGGCGGCGGCCGCCATGGGCATGGTCGGCCTGGAGACCGCCCTGTCGGTCGTCCAGGAGACCATGGTCGACACCGGTCTGCTCGACTGGGCCGGCGTCGCGGACCGCATGTCCTTCACGCCCGCGCGCATCGGCCGGGCCCGGGGCCATGGACGGCCCGTCTCGGCAGGTGAGCCCGCAAACCTCACACTGCTCGACCCGGCATACCGTGGGCAGGTGGACCCCGCGGGCTTCGCCTCGCGCAGCCGCAACACCCCCTACGAGGGGCGTGAGCTGCCGGGCCGTGTCACCCATACGTGGCTCCGGGGCAAGGCCACGCTCGTCGACGGGAAGCTCACGTGACATCTGTAACCCTGCTCGCGGCCGCACGGAAGTCGGCCGACGTCACCGACTGGGCCGCCCGGATCGGCTGGCTCGTCGGCCTCGCCCTCTTCGTCGCCCTCGTCTACTGGCTGATGCGCGAGGGCTGGAAGTGGCGCGCGACGCTCCAGGGCGACCTGCCCGACCTGCCGGACGCTCCCGAGGACCCGGGCGAGCCGACACTGACGATGAGCGGGCGCTACCACGGCTCCACCACCGCCGGGCAGTGGCTCGACCGCATCGTCGCGCACGGACTCGGCACCCGCAGCCGGGCCGAGCTGACCCTGACGGACGCGGGCCTGGACGTCGTACGCCCCGGGGCCACGGACTTCTTCGTCCCCGCGGCACGGCTGCGCGGGGCCCGGCTGGACAAGGGCATCGCCGGCAAGGTCCTCACCGAGGGCGGACTGCTCGTCGTGACCTGGGAGCACGGCGGCAGGCTGATCGACTCCGGCTTCCGCTCCTACCGGGCGGCCGAGCACACCCGGTGGGTCCAGGCCCTCACCACCATGACCGAGACGAACACCACGGAAGGCGTCGAACGATGACCACCTCCACCAGGGGAACCGGACAGAAGGTTCCCGCCGTACTCGTCCTGGAGGACGGCCGGGTCTTCCGCGGCCGCGCCTACGGGGCCGTGGGGGAGACGTTCGGCGAGGCCGTGTTCTCCACCGGCATGACCGGCTACCAGGAGACCCTCACCGACCCGTCGTACCACCGTCAGGTGGTCGTGATGACGGCCCCGCACATCGGCAACACCGGCATCAACGACGAGGACCCCGAGTCCCGGCGGATCTGGGTCTCCGGTTACGTCGTGCGCGACCCCGCGCGCGTGCCGTCCTCCTGGCGCTCCCGGCGCACGCTGGACGACGAGCTCACCGCCCAGGGCGTCGTCGGCATCAGCGGCGTCGACACCCGGGCCCTCACCCGCCACCTGCGCGAGCGCGGCGCCATGCGCGTCGGCATCTTCAGCGGCGACGCGGTCCGGGACGATGCCGCGCTGCTCGCGCGCGTGCGGCAGGCCCCCGAGATGGTGGGCGCGGACCTGGCCGCCGAGGTCGCCACCAAGGAGGCCTACGTCGTCCCCGCGCTGGGCGAGAAGAAGTACACCGTCGCCGCGGTGGACCTCGGCATCAAGGGCATGACCCCGCACCGCATGGCCGAGCGCGGCATCGAGGTGCACGTACTGCCCGCCACGGCCACGGTCGAGGACGTGTACGCGGTCGAGCCCGACGGCGTGTTCTTCTCCAACGGGCCGGGCGACCCGGCCACCGCCGACCACCCCGTCTCCGTGATGCGGGGGGTCCTGGAGCGCGGCACCCCGTTGTTCGGGATCTGCTTCGGCAACCAGATCCTCGGCCGCGCGCTGGGCTTCGGCACCTACAAGCTGAAGTACGGCCACCGCGGCATCAACCAGCCGGTGCAGGACCGGGCGACCGGCAAGGTCGAGGTCACCGCGCACAACCACGGATTCGCCGTCGACGCCCCGACCGACAAGGTCTCCGACACCCCCTTCGGCCGCGCCGAGGTCTCCCACGTCTGCCTCAACGACAACGTGGTGGAGGGCCTGAATCTGCTCGACAGGCCCGCCTTCAGCGTCCAGTACCACCCGGAAGCGGCTGCCGGCCCGCACGACGCCGCCTACCTGTTCGACCGCTTTGTTTCCCTGATGGAGGGCCAGCGTGCCTAAGCGCACCGATATCCAGTCCGTCCTGGTCATCGGCTCCGGCCCGATCGTCATCGGCCAGGCCGCGGAGTTCGACTACTCCGGCACCCAGGCGTGTCGCGTCCTGAAGTCCGAGGGCCTGCGCGTCGTCCTCGTCAACTCCAACCCGGCGACGATCATGACCGACCCGGAGATCGCCGACGCGACCTACGTCGAGCCGATCACCCCCGAGTTCGTCGAGAAGATCATCGCCCGGGAGCGCCCCGACGCCCTGCTGCCCACCCTGGGCGGCCAGACCGCGCTCAACACGGCGATCTCGCTCCACGACAACGGCGTCCTGGACAAGTACGGCGTCGAGCTGATCGGCGCCAACGTCCAGGCCATCCACAAGGGCGAGGACCGCGACCAGTTCAAGCTGGTCGTCGAGGAGGTCCGCAAGAAGATCGGGCACGGGGAGTCCGCCCGCTCGGTCATCTGCCACACCATGGACGAGGTGCTCGCCGGCGTCGGGGAACTGGGCGGCTACCCGGTCGTCGTGCGCCCCTCCTTCACGATGGGCGGCGCCGGCTCCGGCTTCGCCCACGACGAGGAGGAGCTGCGCCGCATCGCCGGGACCGGCCTCGCGCTCTCCCCGACCACCGAGGTGCTGCTGGAGGAGTCCATCCTGGGCTGGAAGGAGTACGAGCTGGAGCTGATGCGCGACAAGCAGGACAACGTCGTGGTCGTCTGCTCCATCGAGAACTTCGACCCGATGGGCGTCCACACCGGCGACTCGATCACCGTCGCCCCGGCGATGACGCTCACCGACCGCGAGTACCAGGTCCTGCGCGACATGGGCATCGCCATCATCCGCGAGGTCGGCGTCGACACCGGCGGCTGCAACATCCAGTTCGCGGTGAACCCCGAGGACGGCCGTGTGATCGTCATCGAGATGAACCCGCGCGTCTCGCGCTCCTCGGCCCTCGCCTCGAAGGCGACCGGCTTCCCGATCGCCAAGATCGCGGCCAAGCTCGCCGTCGGCTACACCCTCGACGAGATCCCCAACGACATCACACGGGAGACCCCTGCCTCCTTCGAGCCGACCCTGGACTACGTGGTCGTCAAGGCGCCCCGGTTCGCCTTCGAGAAGTTCCCCAGCGCCGACTCCACGCTGACCACCACGATGAAGTCGGTCGGCGAGGCCATGGCCATCGGCCGCAACTTCACCGAGGCGTTCCAGAAGGCGCTGCGGTCGCTGGAGAAGAAGGGCAGCCAGTTCACCTTCACCGGCGACCCCGGCGACAAGGACGCCCTGCTGCGCGAGGCCGTGCGCCCGACCGACGGCCGGATCAACACGGTCATGGCGGCGATCCGCGCCGGCGCCACCCCGCAGGAGATCTTCGAGTACACGAAGATCGACCCGTGGTTCGTCGACCAGCTCTTCCTGATCAAGGAGATCGCGGACGAGCTCGCCGAAGCGGCCGAACTCACCCCGGAGCTGCTCGCCGAGGCCAAGCGGCACGGCTTCTCCGACCAGCAGATCGGCGAGATCCGCGGCCTGCGCGAGGACGTCGTCCGCGAGGTCCGGCACGCCCTCGGCGTCCGCCCGGTCTACAAGACGGTCGACACCTGCGCCGCCGAGTTCGCCGCCAGGACGCCGTACTTCTACTCCTCCTACGACGAGGAGACCGAGGTCGCCCCGCGCGAGAAGCCCGCGGTCATCATCCTGGGCTCCGGCCCCAACCGCATCGGCCAGGGCATCGAGTTCGACTACTCCTGCGTCCACGCCTCCTTCGCCCTGCACGACGCCGGGTACGAGACCGTGATGGTCAACTGCAACCCGGAGACCGTCTCCACCGACTACGACACCTCCGACCGGCTGTACTTCGAGCCGCTGACGCTGGAGGACGTGCTGGAGATCGTCCACGCCGAGCGCCGGGCCGGCCCGGTCGCCGGTGTCGTGGTCCAGCTCGGCGGCCAGACCCCGCTGGGCCTCGCGCAGGCGCTGAAGGACAACGGCGTGCCGATCGTCGGCACGTCCCCCGAGGCGATCCACGCGGCCGAGGACCGCGGCGCCTTCGGCCGCGTCCTCGCCGAGGCCGGCCTGCCCGCCCCGAAGCACGGCACCGCCACCACCTTCGCCGAGGCCAAGGCCATCGCCGACGAGATCGGCTACCCGGTGCTCGTGCGGCCCTCCTACGTCCTCGGCGGACGCGGCATGGAGATCGTCTACGACGAGACGCGCCTGGAGACGTACATCGCCGAGTCGACCGAGATCAGCCCCTCCCGGCCGGTCCTCGTCGACCGCTTCCTCGACGACGCCATAGAGATCGACGTCGACGCCCTCTACGACGGCGAGGAGCTCTACCTCGGCGGCGTGATGGAGCACATCGAGGAGGCCGGCATCCACTCCGGCGACTCCGCCTGCGCCCTGCCCCCCATCACCCTGGGCGGCTTCGACATCAAGCGCCTGCGGACCTCCACCGAGGCCATCGCCCGCGGCGTCGGCGTGCGCGGCCTGATCAACATCCAGTTCGCCCTGGCCGGCGACATCCTCTACGTCCTGGAGGCCAACCCGCGCGCCTCGCGCACCGTGCCCTTCACCTCCAAGGCCACCGCGGTGCCGCTGGCCAAGGCGGCCGCCCGGATCTCGCTGGGCGCGACCGTCGCCGAACTGCGCGCCGAGGGCCTGCTGCCGAAGAACGGCGACGGCGGCACCATGCCCCTGGACGCGCCGATCTCCGTCAAGGAGGCCGTGATGCCGTGGTCGCGCTTCCGCGACATCCACGGCCGCGGCGTCGACACGGTCCTCGGCCCGGAGATGCGCTCCACCGGCGAGGTCATGGGCATCGACTCCGTCTTCGGCACGGCCTACGCCAAGTCGCAGGCCGGGGCGTACGGCCCGCTGCCGACGAAGGGCCGCGCGTTCATCTCGGTGGCCAACCGGGACAAGCGGTCGATGATCTTCCCGGCGCGCGAGCTGGTCGCCCACGGCTTCGAACTGCTCGCCACCTCCGGCACCGCCGAGGTCCTCAAGCGCAACGGCATCAACGCCACGATCGTGCGCAAGCAGTCCGAGGGCACCGGCCCCAACGGCGAGAAGACCATCGTCCAGCTCATCCACGACGGCGAGGTCGACCTCATCGTCAACACCCCCTACGGCACCGGCGGCCGCCTCGACGGCTACGAGATCCGTACGGCGGCCGTGGCGCGGTCCGTGCCCTGCCTGACGACGGTCCAGGCGCTCGCCGCGGCGGTCCAGGGCATCGACGCCCTCACCCACGGCGACGTGGGCGTCCGTTCCCTCCAGGAACACGCCGGATTCCTGACCGCGGCCCGCGACTAGCAGCCCACAGGAGAGGGGGACACCGGAAACGGTGTCCCCCTCCTCATGAGGCTTCACGAGGACTCACCGACACATGTACAAGCTGTTCTTCCGCCTGGTGTTCCGACGGATGGACCCGGAGGCCGCGCACCACCTGGCCTTCCGCTGGATCCGCCTGGCCGCCCGCATCCCCGTGCTGCGCACCTTCCTCGCGGCCGCCCTGGCCCCCCGCCACCGGGAACTGCGCACGGAGGCGTTCGGGCTGCGCATGCACGGCCCGTTCGGGCTCGCCGCCGGCTTCGACAAGAACGCCGTCGCCATCGACGGCATGGCCATGCTCGGCTTCGACCACGTCGAGATCGGCACGGTCACCGGGGAGCCGCAGCCCGGCAACCCCAGGAAGCGGCTGTTCCGCCTGGTCGCCGACCGGGCGCTGATCAACCGCATGGGCTTCAACAACGACGGCTCGCTGACCGTCGCCGCACGCCTGGCCTCCCGCACGCCGGTCTTCAGGACCGTCGTCGGCGTCAACATCGGCAAGACCAAGGCCGTCCCGGAGACCCAGGCCGTCGGCGACTACGTGAAGTCGGCCGAGCGCCTGGCTCCGTACGCCGACTACCTGGTCGTCAACGTCTCCTCCCCGAACACCCCCGGCCTGCGCGACCTGCAGGCCACCGAGGCGCTGCGGCCGTTGCTGAGCGCGGTGCGCGAGGCCGCCGACCGCGCGGTCCCCGGCCGCCGTGTGCCGCTGCTGGTGAAGATCGCGCCGGACCTCGCCGACGAGGACGTCGACGCGGTCGCCGACCTGGCCGTCGAGCTCGACCTCGACGGGATCATCGCCACGAACACCACCATCGCCCGCGAGGGACTCGGCCTGAGGTCGGAATCCGCCCTGGTCAAGGAGACCGGCGGCCTGTCGGGCGCCCCGCTCAAGGCACGGTCCCTGCAGGTGCTGCGCCGACTGTACGCGCGCGTGGGCGACCGCATCACCCTGGTGGGCGTGGGCGGCATCGAGAACGCCGAGGACGTCTGGCAGCGCATCCTGGCCGGCGCGACGCTGGTCCAGGGCTACAGCGCCTTCGTCTACGAGGGGCCCTGCTGGGCCCGCGCCCTGCACAAGGGGCTGGCCGCGCGTCTGCGCACCAGCCCGTACGCCACGCTCGCCGACGCGGTCGGCGCCGACGTCAGGAAGGCGGACCGGACCGCATGAATCCCCTGGAGCCCTTCGGCGCCCGTCTGCGCCGCGCCATGGACGAGCGCGGCCCGCTGTGCGTCGGCATCGACCCGCACGCGTCCCTGCTCACCGAGTGGGGCCTGAACGACGACGTCGCCGGTCTGGAGCGGTTCAGCCGCACGGTGGTGGAGGCCACCGCCGACCGGGTCGCGGTGCTCAAGCCGCAGAGCGCCTTCTTCGAGCGCTTCGGCTCCCGGGGCCTGGCCGTGCTGGAGAAGTCGGTCCAGGAGGCGAGGGCGGCCGGTGCCCTGGTCGTCATGGACGCCAAGCGCGGCGACATCGGCTCGACCATGGCCGCCTACGCCGAGGCCTTCCTGCACCCGGACGCGCCGCTGTTCTCGGACGCCCTGACCGTCTCGCCCTACCTCGGCTACGGGTCCCTGAGGCCCGCGGTCGAACTGGCGCGGTCGAGCGGTGCCGGGCTGTTCGTGCTGGCGCTGACCTCGAACCCGGAGGGCGGTGAGGTGCAGCACGCCGTCCGGCCCGACGGCCGCACCGTCGGCGCCACCGTGCTCGCGCACCTGGCCGAGGAGAACGCGGGCCGGGCACCGCTGGGCTCCTTCGGCGCGGTCGTGGGCGCCACGCTCGGCGACCTGTCCTCCTACGGCCTCGACATCAACGGGCCGCTCCTCGCACCCGGGATCGGGGCCCAGGGGGCGACACCCGCCGACCTGCCGCGCGTCTTCGGCGCCGCGGTGCGCAACGTGGTGCCCAACGTCAGCCGGGGTGTCCTGCGCCACGGTCCCGACGCCGTCGCGCTGCGTGACGCCGCGGAACGCTTCGCGGAGGAGGTCCGGGCGGCGGTCGCCGGCGGCTGAAGCCTCCGGCGGCCCGCGGCGCCGGTCCGGGGACCTGCCAGGTCTGGATACATCTCCAAATCCAGGGCAGTATGACCTAAATGTCCGTCCTCACGGAGGCTGACCAGGACTTTTCCGCCGTTCTCGCTGACTCTGGCGGAGTTGACCGCTAGTCTCCGTCGAGAGAACGGGCAAGCGTGTTGCTCGTCTCTCCCCAGGTGTGGGGCGACTAGGTTCCTCACCGGTCCGTATCCGACAGTTCGACATCCGAGGTGACGTAGGCGTGGCTCTT
This sequence comes from Streptomyces sp. NPDC003697, assembly GCF_053587115.1. Lineage (NCBI taxonomy): Bacteria > Bacillati > Actinomycetota > Actinomycetes > Kitasatosporales > Streptomycetaceae > Streptomyces > Streptomyces sp. NPDC003697. The sequence continues at coordinate 6,591 of NZ_JBSFNN010000044.1, read as the reverse complement.
CCGCCCCTTACCCCTGAACAGCGCGCAGCCGCGCTCGAAAAGGCCGCCGCGGCTCGCCGGGAGCGGGCCGAGGTCAAGAATCGACTCAAGCACTCCGGCGCCTCCCTGCACGAGGTCATCAAGCAGGGACAGGAGAACGACGTCATCGGCAAGATGAAGGTCTCCGCCCTGCTCGAGTCCCTGCCGGGCGTGGGCAAGGTCCGCGCCAAGCAGATCATGGAGCGTCTCGGCATCTCAGAGAGCCGCCGTGTGCGGGGCCTCGGCTCCAACCAGATCGCCTCCCTGGAGCGCGAGTTCGGCAGCACCGGCTCCTGAGTCCCGGGAACCCCGGGATTGCTGGAATAATCGCTGCATGAGTGAACGTCCGCGGCTGACCGTGCTCTCCGGCCCCTCGGGGGTCGGCAAGAGCACGGTCGTCGCCCATATGCGCAAGGAACACCCCGAGGTCTGGCTCTCGGTGTCGGCGACGACCCGCAAGCCCCGCCCCGGCGAACAGCACGGGGTCCACTACTTCTTCGTCACCGACGACGAGATGGACAAGCTGATCGCCAACGGTGAGCTGCTGGAGTGGGCCGAGTTCGCCGGCAACCGCTACGGCACCCCGCGCGCCGCCGTCCTGGAACACCTGGAGGCCGGCGTGCCGGTCCTCCTGGAGATCGATCTCCAGGGCGCCCGGCAGGTCCGGGAGTCGATGCCCGAGGCCCACCTGGTGTTCCTGGCTCCGCCGTCCTGGGAGGAGCTGGTGCGCAGGCTCACCGGACGGGGCACCGAATCGCCGGCGGTGATCGAGCGCCGGCTGGAGGCGGCCAGGGTCGAGCTGGCGGCCGAACCCGAGTTCGACGAGACCCTGGTCAACACCTCCGTCGAGGACGTGGCGCGCGAGCTGCTAGCCTTGATGGACGTGGTGTGATCGTGACGGTCACACTGACTGATTCTTTCCCATCCATCGGAAGGTAGAGCGTGTCCTCTTCCATCTCCGCGCCCGAGGGCATCATCAACCCGCCGATCGACGAGCTCCTCGAGGCCACGGACTCGAAGTACAGCCTCGTGATCTACGCGGCCAAGCGGGCCCGCCAGATCAACGCGTACTACTCGCAGCTCGGCGAGGGTCTGCTGGAATACGTCGGTCCGCTCGTGGACACCCACGTCCACGAGAAGCCGCTCTCCATCGCCCTGCGCGAGATCAACGCGGGTCTGCTGACCTCCGAGGCCGTCGAGGGCCCGGGGCAGTAACGCGACGTAGCAGCAATACTGCGTATCTGCGTATCAGCGGATCGCGGCAGGTTTTTCCACAGGCCCGACGGCGCGATCGTCGGGCCTGTGGTGTGTCATGGTCCCGTGCGCCCGTCCCGGGCGCGGGGCAGCCGAGTGGCGGGAGAGACGGTGGACAAGCCGAGGGTCGTTCTGGGCGTGAGCGGAGGCATCGCCGCCTACAAGGCCTGTGAGCTGCTGCGCAGGTTCACGGAGTCGGGACACGACGTCCGCGTCGTCCCCACGGCCTCCGCGCTGCACTTCGTGGGTGCCGCGACCTGGTCGGCCCTGTCGGGTCACCCCGTCACGACCGAGGTCTGGGACGACGTCCACCAGGTGCCGCACGTCCGCATCGGCCAGCACGCCGACCTGGTGGTGGTGGCCCCGGCCACGACGGACCTGCTCGCCAAGGCCGCCCACGGTCTGGCGGACGACCTCCTCACCAACACCCTGCTCACCGCCCGCTGCCCGGTCGTCTTCGCGCCGGCCATGCACACGGAGATGTGGGAGCACCCGGCCACCCGGGAGAACGTGGCGACGCTGCGCCGCCGCGGCGCCGTCGTCATCGAACCGGCGGTCGGCCGGCTCACCGGCGTCGACACCGGCAAGGGCCGGCTGCCCGACCCCGCCGAGATCTTCGAGGTCTGCCGCCGGGTGCTGGCCCGCGGCGTCACCGAGCCGGACCTCGGCGGCCGGCACGTCGTGGTCAGCGCCGGGGGCACCCGTGAGGCGCTGGACCCCGTCCGCTTCCTCGGCAACCGCTCGTCGGGCAAGCAGGGCTACGCCCTCGCGCGTACGGCGGCCGCGCGCGGCGCCCGTGTCACGCTGATCGCCGCGAACACCGGCCTGCCGGACCCCGCCGGCGTCGACGTCGTGCCTGTCGGTACCGCCCTGCAGCTGCGCGAGGCGGTGCTGAAGGCGGCCGCGGACGCCGACGCGGTGGTCATGGCGGCGGCCGTCGCGGACTTCCGTCCCGCGGTCTACGCGGGGCGGAAGATCAAGAAGAAGGACGACCGGGAGCCGGAGCCCATCGCCCTGGTGCGCAATCCGGACGTTCTCGCGGAGATATCGGCCGACCGGGCGAGGCCCGGACAGGTGATCGTGGGCTTCGCCGCCGAGACCGACGACGTCCTCGCCAACGGCCGTACGAAGCTCGCGCGCAAGGGCTGCGACCTCCTCGTCGTCAACGAGGTGGGCGAGCGCAAGACCTTCGGCGAGGAGGAGAACGAGGCCGTGGTGCTCGGCGCCGACGGCAGCGAAACCCTTGTGCCGCACGGTCCGAAGGAGGCGCTGGCCGACATCGTCTGGGACCTCGTGGCCACCCGCCTGCCCTGATCGGGCCCGGGCCGAGCGGGGTGCGCCGGAGGTCCGGTCCGGCGCGCGGCCGCTCTGGTCAGGGCCGCTCGGCTTGGGCAGAATGCCCGTGCCGCAGGTCACAGAGCTCCCGAGAGGCGAGACAGGTGGGCCGGTGGTCGAGTCCGCCCGATAAACTGTCCCCCGGACGCCGCCGGGCGCAGCCCCGTGCCCGTCCACAATGATCAGCCAGCAGCCGCTGCAACCCCAGGGAGCGTTGTGTCCCGTCGCCTGTTCACCTCGGAGTCCGTCACCGAGGGCCACCCCGACAAGATCGCTGACCAGATCAGTGACACCATCCTCGACGCGCTTCTGCGTGAGGACCCGACCTCCCGGGTCGCCGTGGAGACCCTCATCACCACCGGCCTGGTGCACGTGGCCGGCGAGGTCACCACCAAGGCCTACGCGGACATCGCGACCCTGGTCCGCAACACGATCCTCGGGATCGGCTACGACTCCTCGAAGAAGGGCTTCGACGGCGCCTCCTGCGGCGTGTCGGTGTCGATCGGCGCGCAGTCCCCGGACATCGCGCAGGGCGTCGACACGGCCTACGAGACCCGGGTCGAGGGCGATGACGACGAGCTGGACCGCCAGGGCGCCGGTGACCAGGGTTTGATGTTCGGCTACGCCTCGGACGAGACGCCGACGCTGATGCCGCTGCCGGTCTTCCTGGCCCACCGCCTGTCCAAGCGCCTGTCGGACGTGCGCAAGAACGGCACGATCCCCTACCTGCGCCCGGACGGCAAGACGCAGGTCACCATCGAGTACGACGGCGACAAGGCGGTCCGCCTGGACACCGTCGTCGTCTCCTCCCAGCACGCCTCCGACATCGACCTCGAGTCGCTGCTGACGCCCGACATCCGCGAGTTCGTCGTGGAGCCCGAGCTCAAGGCGCTGCTGGAGGACGGCATCAAGCTCGACACCGAGGGCTACCGGCTCCTGGTCAACCCCACCGGCCGCTTCGAGATCGGCGGCCCGATGGGCGACGCCGGCCTGACCGGCCGCAAGATCATCATCGACACCTACGGTGGCATGGCCCGCCACGGCGGCGGCGCCTTCTCCGGCAAGGACCCGTCCAAGGTGGACCGCTCGGCGGCGTACGCGATGCGCTGGGTCGCGAAGAACGTCGTGGCGGCGGGTCTGGCCTCCCGCTGCGAGGTCCAGGTCGCCTACGCGATCGGCAAGGCGGAGCCCGTCGGCCTGTTCGTGGAGACCTTCGGCACCCACAAGATCGAACCCGAGAAGATCGAGAAGGCGATCGAGGAGGTCTTCGACCTCCGCCCGGCCGCGATCATCCGCGACCTCGACCTGCTGCGCCCGATCTACGCCCAGACCGCCGCCTACGGCCACTTCGGCCGTGAGCTGCCCGACTTCACGTGGGAGCGCACGGACCGCGTGGACGCCCTGCGCGAGGCGGCGGGGCTGTAGGGCCTCCGAAGCAGGTGGTGCTCCGAGGCCCGGTTCCCCAGGCGGGGGAACCGGGCCTCCGGCGTGCCGGCACCGGGGCACCCGAGCAGTGTGCGGCGGGGCACCACGCGACGCGGGGTGGGCGAGCCCGTGACCTCCGGCCCGTGTCTTCCGGCCCGCGGTCCTTCGGGCCTCCCGCCCGCAGCCCGGCCGCGAGGGGGCTCGGGCGCCGCCGGTTGTCCGTGCCGTTTGGTAAGAATGCAAGCGTGAGCAGCGAGAACGAGCGGGGGGACAGCGGGGCCGAGGGCGCGCCGCCGGAGCAGCTCGCGCTCATCCGGGACAGCGTCCGCAAGGCGAAGGCCCCGCGGGCCAGGCCGCGGACCTGGCGCGGGGCCGCGCTCGCCGAGGAACTGCCCGTCGCACGGGTACTCGTCGACAAGGGCGTGCTGCACCTCGACCGGTACTTCGACTACGCCGTGCCGGCGGAGCTGGACGCCGACGCCCAGCCGGGAGTCCGGGTGCGCGTGCGGTTCGGCGCCGGGCGCCACCGGGTGCGCGAGGGCCGCCGCGAGGGCGGCGGACTCATCGACGGATTCCTCGTGGAGCGGCGTGCCGACAGCGACTACTCCGGGCCGCTCGCCGCGCTCGCCCAGGTCGTGTCCCCGGAACCGGTGCTGAGCCCGGAGCTGCTGGGGCTCGCCCGGGCGGTCGCCGACCGGTACGCGGGCAGCGTCGCCGACGTACTGCAGCTCGCCGTGCCGCCGCGCAGCGCGCGGGCCGAGCAGCGGCCGTCAACCGCGCCGCTGCCGCCCCCGCCGGCGCCCGGCGCGGGCTCCTGGACGCGGTACGAGCGAGGAGCCGGCTTTCTGCAGGCACTGGCCGCCGGCGGCTCACCGCGGGCCGTGTGGAACGCGTTGCCGGGTCCCGGGTGGAGCGAGGAGCTGGCCCGCGCCGTCGCGGCCACGCTCGCCTCGGGACGCGGCGCGCTCGTCGTCGTACCGGACGGACGGGCCGCCGGCCGGGTCGACGCCGCGCTGACCGCCCTCCTGGGCGAGGGACGGCACACTCTGCTCACCGCCGACGCGGGGCCGGAGAAGCGGTACCGGCAGTGGCTCGCGGTGCGCCGCGGCTCCGTGCGGGCCGTCGTGGGGACGCGGGCCGCGATGTTCGCACCGGTGGGGAACCTGGGGCTCGTCGCCGTCTGGGACGACGGGGACGACAGTCACAGCGAGCCGCACGCGCCGCAGCCGCACACCCGGGAGGTGCTGATGCTGCGCGCCGCGCAGGACGGCTGCGCCTTCCTGCTGGGCAGCCGGTCCTGCACCGTGGAGGCAGCGCAGCTCGTCGAGAGGGGCTGGGCGCGCCCCCTGACCGCGGCGCGGGAGCAGGTCCGGCGTGTGGCGCCGCTGGTGCGCACCGTGGGGGACGGGGACCTGGCGCGCGACGAGGCCGCGCGCGCCGCGCGGCTGCCTTCGGCGGCCTGGTCGGTGGCCAGGGAGGGCCTGCGGCACGGACCCGTGCTCGTGCAGGTGCCCCGGCGGGGGTACGTACCGCGGATGGCGTGCGCGCAGTGCCGGGCGCCCGCGCGCTGCCGGCACTGCGCGGGACCCCTGCAGGCGCAGGACGCCGGGGCGCCGCGGTGCGAGTGGTGCGGGCGTGAGGAGGCCGCCTGGCACTGCCCGGAGTGCGGCGCGTTCCGGCTGCGGGCGCAGGTCGTCGGAGCCCGGCGGACCGCCGAGGAACTGGGCCGCGCCTTCCCCGCGGTCCCGGTGCGCACGTCGGGGCGCGAGCACGTCCTGGACACGGTGCCCGCGGCTCCCGCGCTGGTGGTCAGCACACCCGGCGCCGAACCGGTCGCCGAGGGCGGATACGCGGCGGCCTTGCTGCTGGACGGCTGGGCCATGCTGGGCCGGCCGGATCTTCGGGCGGGTGAGGAGGCGCTGCGCCGGTGGATCGGCGCCGCGGCGCTGGTCCGGCCGCAGGAGGCGGGCGGGACCGTGGTCGTCGTGGCCGAGCCGACGCTGCGGCCCGTGCAGGCACTGGTGCGGTGGGACCCCGTCGGCCATGCGGTCCGGGAACTCGCGGAGCGGGCGGAACTGGGCTTTCCGCCGGTGTCGCGGATGGCCGCCGTGTCCGGTCCGCCGGAGGCCGTCGCCGAGTTCCTCCGCGCCGTCGAGCTGCCTGGCGAGGCGCAGGTGCTGGGGCCCGTCCCCCTCCCGGTCACCCCGGCGGGACGGCCGCGCCGGACGGGGGCGCCGCCGCCCGGCGAGCAATGGGAACGCGCCCTGATCCGGGTGCCGCCGGGCAGCGGGGCGGTGCTGGCCTCCGCGCTGAAGGCCGCGCAGGCGGCGCGGACGGCGCGGGGGAGCGGCGAGGCGGTCTGGGTACGGATCGACCCGCCGGACATCGGCTGAGCGGTGCGCGCCGGTGCGCGCAGGGCGGCGCCGAAGCCGCACCGCGGCATGCCCGACGAGGGGAACCCGGGCGGGCCTGCCCACGGTGCGGGAGGCGCGGGGCGGCGCCGTGTGGCCGGCGTCGGCGCGCCACCGCCCTCCCGGGATGCGCCCCGGGAGGGCGGTG
>NZ_JBSFNN010000043.1:0-55145 GCF_053587115.1 Streptomyces sp. NPDC003697 | reverse complement strand
CACTACCTAACTCAACCCGCCCCCCCAAGGGACGCCGGGCCCCGGTCGACCGGGGCCCTTCGTCCGTTCGGGGGGGCGGGCGTCAGGCCTTGACGCGGACGTCCTTGCGGAACTTGGCGGTCAGGTCGGCCGCGGCCTTCAGGTCGGGGCTCTTGCCGGCCATCGCGTCGGCCAGGTCCACGTTCAGGATGACGCCGAGCGTGCTGTGGTCGCCCCAGATGCACACGGGCATGTGGATCTCGCTCGGGCCCGTGGAGGAGCCGCCGTCCGACGAGTCGCCCTTGACCATCATCTCCTGGCACTTGAGGACCGCGCCGTCGAGTCCGGCCGGCTCGAACGCCTTCGGGCTGCCGACCATCTCGCCCTCGTCGTCCTTGGCTGCGTTCTTGTTCGTCTCGGCGAACATCGCGTCGACCACGGCCTCCGGGTCGTCGATCTCGCCGTACACGCCCATGAAGTTGACCATCTTCATGGCCAGCGGGTTGTTCTTGTCGCCGCTCTGGTATCCGGCGTGCACGTCCTTGGCGTTCTTGACGCCGTGCTTCTCGGCGTCCTTGACGTCGCTCTCGTCGAAGCCGCCGCTGTCGACGTCGTTCGCCTTCTTGTACTGGCCGGCGAGGACCGTCGCCGGCGTCGTCAGCTTGTGCGGGCCGTCGTCCGCGACGTCCGAGCCGGCGCCCCCGCCGATCACGAAGTACGCGCCCACCGCGATCGCCGCCACGACCGCCACCGCGCCGATGATCAGGCCCGTCTTCTTCCCGCCGCCTCCCGGGGCCGGCGGCTGCGGGACGCCGTAGGGCTGCTGGCCGTAGGGGTTCGGCTGGGGCGGGACGCCCTGCGGCTGCTGTGGGTAGCCGTAGCCGGGCTGCGGCGGGGCGGGCGGGGCCTGCTGGGGGTAGCCGTAGCCGGGCTGGGGAGCCTGCGGCGGCTGGCCGTAGGGACCCGGCTGACCGTACGGGCCGGGCTGCCCCGGCTGCTGGGGCTGCCCGCCGTACGGGCCCGGCTGGTTGTGACTCATTCCTGGGTTCCCCTCCAGATGCTTATCCGTACCTGACATCCTGGCCCAGGCACCGGCCGCGCAGACCACCGGGGTGCGCACCGTTACACAACAAACGCGTTTCGGGACGGGGCGGTGACACCTCTAAACTGAGCCCGTGACCGAGAACGCTCAGCAGCAGCCACCAGCGCCCCCCATCGAACTGCCGACCCAGTACGCGCCGGCCGACGTAGAGGGGCCGCTGTACGAGCGCTGGGTGGAGCGCGGTTACTTCGAGGCGGACGAGAAGAGCGACAAGCCGCCCTACACGGTGGTCATCCCGCCGCCGAACGTCACCGGCTCGCTCCACCTGGGCCACGCCTTCGAGCACACCCTCATCGACGCCCTCACGCGCCGCAAGCGCATGCAGGGCTACGAGACGCTGTGGCAGCCCGGCATGGACCACGCCGGCATCGCCACGCAGAACGTCGTCGAGCGGGAGCTGGCCAAGGAGGGCAAGTCCCGGCACGACCTGGGCCGTGAAGCGTTCGTCGAGCGCGTCTGGCGGTGGAAGTCCGAGTCCGGCGGCCAGATCAGCGGCCAGATGCGCCGCCTCGGCGACGGCGTCGCCTGGTCGCGCGAGCGCTTCACCATGGACGAGGGCCTCTCCCAGGCCGTCCAGACCATCTTCAAACGGCTCTACGACGACGAGCTGATCTACCGCGCCGAGCGCATCATCAACTGGTGCCCGCGGTGTCTGACCGCCATCTCGGACATCGAGGTGGAGTACCAGGACGACGACGGCGAGCTCGTCTCCATGAGGTACGGCGACGGGGACGAGACCATCGTCGTCGCCACCACCCGCGCCGAGACCATGCTCGGTGACACGGCCGTGGCCGTCCACCCTGAGGACGAGCGGTACCGGCACCTGGTCGGCAAGCTCATCAAGCTGCCGCTGACCGACCGTTCCATCCCGGTCGTCGCGGACGAGCACGTCGACCCGGAGTTCGGCACCGGTGCCGTCAAGGTCACCCCGGCGCACGACCCGAACGACTTCGAGATCGGCCAGCGTCACGACCTGCCGTCCGTCACCGTCCTGGACGAGCACGCCGTGATCACGGCGCACGGCCCCTTCCAGGGCCTGGACCGCTTCGAGGCCCGCTCCGCGATCGTCGCCGCGCTGCGCGCCGAGGGCCGGATCGTCGCCGAGAAGCGGCCGTACACCCACTCCGTCGGCCACTGCTCGCGCTGCAAGACCACCATCGAGCCGCGCCTGTCCATGCAGTGGTGGGTCAAGGTCGGCCCGCTCGCCCGGGCCGCCGGTGACGCGGTCCGCGAGGGCAAGGTCAGGATCCATCCGCAGGAGATGGAGAAGCGCTACTTCGACTGGGTCGACAACCTCCACGACTGGTGCATCTCGCGGCAGTTGTGGTGGGGCCACCGAATTCCCGTCTGGTACGGGCCGAACGGCGAGGTCGTCTGCGTCGGCCCCGACGAGGAGCCCCCGGCCGGCGAGGGCTGGCGCCAGGACTCCGACGTCCTGGACACCTGGTTCTCCTCCGGCCTGTGGCCGTTCTCCACGTTGGGCTGGCCGGAGCAGACCGAGAGCCTCGCGAAGTTCTACCCGAACTCCGTCCTGGTCACCGGCTACGACATCCTGTTCTTCTGGGTCGCCCGGATGATGATGTTCGGCCTGTACGCGATGGACGGCACCCCGCCGTTCCACACCATCGCCCTGCACGGCATGGTCCGCGACCAGTTCGGCAAGAAGATGTCGAAGTCCTTCGGCAACGCGGTCAACCCGCTGGACTGGATGGACAAGTACGGCTCCGACGCGCTGCGGTTCACCCTGGCGCGCGGCGCCAACCCCGGCGTCGACGTCCCGATCGGCGAGGACTGGGTCCAGGGCTCGCGCAACTTCGCCAACAAGATCTGGAACGCGACCCGCTTCGCGCTGATGAACGGCGCGACGGTCCAGGGGCCGCTGCCGGACGCCGCGAGCATGTCGGCGACGGACCGCTGGATCCTCTCCCGGCTGAACTCGGTCGTCGCCGAAGTCGACGCCTACTACGACGACTTCCAGTTCGCCAAGCTGTCCGACGCGCTGTTCCACTTCGCGTGGGACGAGGTCTTCGACTGGTACGTCGAGCTGTCCAAGACGACGTTCCAGGCGGGCGGTGAGGCGGCCGAGGTCAGCAAGCGGGTCCTGGGCGAGGTCCTCGACGTCACCCTGAAGCTGCTGCACCCGGTGGTCCCGTTCGTCACGGAGACGCTGTGGACCACCCTCACGGGCGGTGAGTCGCTCGTCGTCGCCGAGTGGCCGACGGCCGTCTCCGTCCCCGGGGCCGACACCCCGGGCGGTTTCCGCGACGCCGGCGCCGAGCGGGAGATCGAGACGCTGCAGTCGCTCGTCACGGAGGTCCGCCGCTTCCGTGCCGACCAGGGCCTGCAGCCGGGCCAGCGGGTGCCGGCGCGGCTGACCCTCGCCGGCACGGCGCTGGCGCCGCACGAGGCGGCCATCCGCCAGCTGCTGCGGCTGCAGCCGGAGGGCGACTCCTTCACCGCGACGGCGACCCTGCCGGTCGCGGGCGTCGAGGTGGCGCTTGACCTGTCCGGCGCGATCGACGTGGCGGCGGAGCGCAAGCGGCTCGCGAAGGACCTGGCGGCGGCGGAGAAGGAGAAGGCGCAGGCCACGGCCAAGCTCGGCAACGAGGCCTTCCTGGCCAAGGCGCCGGACCAGGTGGTGGACAAGATCCGCACCCGCCTCGCCAAGGCGGAGGAGGACATCACCCGCATCACGGCCCAGCTCGGCCGCCTGCCGCAGGCGTGAGCGACACCGCCTGACCGCGCACACGACGGCAGACGAGGCCCCGGAGCCGCTCCCGGCCCCGGGGGCCCCGCCTGCCTCCCGGGGGCGCCGTCCGTGCGCCTGGCAGGCCGCCGCCGGGGCCTGTCCGCGCCCCGGGCCGTCCGGAGTGGGCCGCCGGGTGGGCGTGCCGGGCCGGGCGGTACGGATGACCCCGTCCCGGGTACGTAGACTGGCTGTTGTGAGCGACCTCCCCCGGCACGACGACCAGCAGCCCGACCCCCTCGACTCCTTCGACGAGATCACCGCGACGGAGACCGACCGCGACCCCGATCTGGCGGTCATCGAGGCCGGCAGCCGCACCCTGCGCACGCAGGGCGGCTCGCCGCAGGCCGAGGCGCCGGCGCGACCGGAGGACCCCGAGGTCGACAAGGCCCTGCGTGAGGTCGAGGGCGAGCTGGCCACCCGCTGGGGCGAGACCAAGCTGGAGCCGTCCGTCAGCCGCATCTCGGCGCTGATGGACGTCCTGGGCGAGCCGCAGCGCGCGTACCCCTCCCTCCACATCACCGGCACCAACGGCAAGACCTCCACCGCCCGCATGATCGAGGCGCTGCTCGGCGCGTTCGAGCTGCGCACCGGCCGGTACACCTCGCCGCACGTCCAGTCGATCACCGAGCGGATCAGCCTGGACGGCGCCCCGATCTCCGCCGAGCGGTTCGTCGAGACGTACCAGGACATCAAGGCGTACGTGGAGATGGTCGACGCCGCGCAGGAGTACCGGCTGTCCTTCTTCGAGGTGCTGACCGGCATGGCCTACGCCGCCTTCGCCGACGCCCCCGTGGACGTCGCGGTCGTCGAGGTCGGCATGGGCGGCAGCTGGGACGCCACCAACGTCATCGACGCCGGCGTGGCCGTCGTGACCCCCATCGACCTGGACCACACCGATCGCCTGGGGTCCACACCCGGCGAGATCGCGGGCGAGAAGGCCGGCATCGTCAAGCAGGGCGCCACGGTGATCATGGCCCAGCAGCCCGTGGACGCGGCGCAGGTCCTGCTGAAGAGGGCCGTGGAGGCCGACGCCACCGTGGCCCGGGAGGGGCTGGAGTTCGGCGTCGTCTCGCGTCAGGTCGCCGTCGGCGGACAGCTGCTGACCCTGCGCGGCCTCGGCGGCGAGTACACCGAGGTCTACCTCCCGCTGCACGGCGCCCACCAGGCGCACAACGCCGCCGTCGCGCTCGCCGCCGTCGAGGCCTTCTTCGGAGTCGGCGCCCAGCGCGCCGAGCCGCTGGACATCGACACCGTCCGCAAGGCGTTCGCCTCCGTCGCCTCGCCGGGCCGGCTGGAGGTGGTGCGCCGCTCGCCCACCGTCGTCCTGGACGCCGCGCACAACCCGGCGGGCGCGCGGGCCGCGGCCGAGGCGATCGGGGAGGCGTTCGACTTCAGCCGCCTGATCGGCGTCGTCGGCGTCAGCGACGACAAGGACGTGCGCGGCCTGCTGGAGGCCTTCGAACCGATCTTCGCCGAGGTCGTCGTCACCCAGAACTCCAGCCACCGTGCGATGGACGCCGACGAGCTGGCCGCGATCGCCGTCGAGGTCTTCGGCGACGAGCGCGTCCAGGTCGAGCCGCGGCTGCCCGACGCGCTGGAGGCCGCCATCACGCTCGCCGAGGAGGAGGGGGAGTTCGCGGGCGGGGGCGTCCTCGTCACCGGATCCGTCATCACCGTCGGCGAGGCCCGACTGCTCCTCGGGAAGGGCTGACTCTGCCGTGCGTACGCTCTGTTCCTCGACGCTGATCGGCGAGTTCTTCGTCATCGCCTTCGCCGCGCTGGTCGCGATGAAGGACCCCGCCCTGTCCACGAGCACGGTGTGGACGGTCAGCGGCATCGCCATGCTGCTGTGCGTGCTGCTGTGCGGCATGGTGACCCGCCGCGCCGGCGTGGCCCTCGGCTGGGCCCTGCAGATCGCGCTGATCGGGTCCGGTTTCGTGGTGCCCACGATGTTCTTCCTGGGGGCGGTCTTCGGAGCGCTGTGGTGGGCCTCGGTGCACTACGGCAGAAAGGTCGACGAGGCCAAGGCCCGCTTCGCCGCCCAGGCCGGCTCCGGTGAGGCTGACGCTGTGTGACAGCGGCGGGGAAGTGCCCTGTAACCTCGTGCCACCGCACACCCCGTGAGGAAAAAGGAGCCCTCCCGTGACCCAGCGCACCCTCGTCCTGCTCAAGCCCGACGCCGTTCGGCGCGGGCTGACCGGCGAGATCATCAGCCGTATCGAGCGCAAGGCCGGCTGGCAGATCACCGCGCTGGAACTGCGCACCCTGGACCAGGAGACCCTGGAGCAGCACTACGGCGAGCACAAGGGCAAGCCCTTCTACGAGCCGCTGGTGGAGTTCATGTCCTCCGGCCCGGTCGTGGCGTTGGTCGTCGAGGGCGAGCGGGTGATCGAGGGGGTGCGCGCCCTGGCCGGCCCCACCGACCCGATCGCCGCCGCCCCCGGGTCCATCCGCGGCGACTACGGCGTGATCGTCCGGGAGAACCTGATCCACGCCTCCGACTCGGAGGAGTCCGCCGAGCGTGAGCTAAAGATCTTCTTCCCCGGCCGGGCCTGAGTCCCCGCCGGCGCCGCCCCGGCGACAGCCTGTCCTGACGCCCCGTCAGTCCGCCGGGGCGCCTGACCTGGGGCGGCCGAGTCCGTCCGACCGCCCATCGGCGTACGCGTGCCGATCGGGGGAACGAATGCCCCCGATGGACCGTCTCCACAAGCGAGGCGGCACGCCACATGCCGACAATGGCGGAGACCCTCGCGCAGTGTTCGTGCAGGCGCGTCTACGATGGAAGCCTTCACGTCACAGCACCCACCTCGCCGACCTGAAAAGCCCTCAAAAGCTTGCGGGTAGGCCAGACGAATTCTGATGGGGAACTCAATGTCGTTCATCGGCCGTGACATGGCTGTCGACCTCGGGACCGCCAACACGCTGGTGTACGTCAGGGGTCGCGGGATCGTACTCAACGAACCGTCCGTCGTCGCGATCAACACGAACACCGGTGGCATCCTCGCCGTCGGCGCCGAAGCCAAGAAGATGATCGGGCGCACGCCCGGCAACATCGTCGCCGTCCGCCCGCTGAAGGACGGCGTCATCGCGGACTTCGAGATCACCGAGCGGATGCTCCGCTACTTCATCCTGAAGATCCACAAGCGGCGGTATCTGGCGCGTCCGCGCGTCGTCGTCTGCGTACCCTCCGGCATCACCGGCGTCGAGCGCCGCGCCGTCATCGAGGCGTCGTCCCAGGCCGGCGCACGCCAGGTGCACATCATCGAGGAGCCCATGGCGGCCGCCATCGGCTCCGGCCTGCCGGTCCACGAGGCCACGGGCAACATGGTGGTGGACATCGGCGGCGGCACCACGGAGGTCGCGGTCATCTCGCTCGGCGGCATCGTCACCGCGCAGTCCATCCGGGTCGCCGGCGACGAGCTGGACAACGCGATCATCCAGCACGTCAAGAAGGAGTACTCGCTCCTGCTGGGTGAGCGGACGGCCGAGCAGATCAAGATCACGATCGGTTCGGCATACGAACTCGACACCGACGAGCACACCGAAATCCGCGGCCGGGACCTCGTCTCCGGACTGCCGAAGACCGTCGTCATCTCGGCCGCCGAGGTCCGCAAGGCGATCGAGGAGCCGGTCAACGCGATCGTGGACGCCGTCAAGACGACCCTCGACAAGTGCCCGCCCGAGCTGTCCGGCGACATCATGGACCGGGGCATCGTCCTGACCGGCGGCGGCGCGCTGCTGCGCGGCCTGGACGAGCGGCTGCGCCGCGAGACCGGCATGCCGATCCACATCGCCGAGGACCCGCTGGACAGCGTGGCGCTCGGCTCCGGCAAGTGCGTCGAGGAGTTCGAGGCACTCCAGCAGGTCCTGGACGCCCAGCCGCGCCGATGACGTGCGGTCATCGATTCCGCCGTACGAGACGATCTCCTCTCGTACGGCGGATCGTTGATATCGACGCATAGGCTGCCCCACGGGCCGCGCGAGGCCCCGGCACCGCACCGCCGCACACACGTCGCCGCGGCGCACCGCCGGGACACCGCACGGGCCGGACACCGCACCACCCCGCACCACCCGAACACCGCACGACCTCGACCCGCGGGCATCCGGGCCCGCGACGCGCTCCCAGACCAATTCCGACGAGGAAGGCACGGCCGCCGCACGTGAGGGACACACGAGAGAGCCGGCTGCTCCTGGTGCTGCTGATCGCCATCGCGTTCGCACTGATCACGGTGGACATCCGCGGAGGGCAGAACTCCCCGGCGGACGGTGCCCGGCGCGCCGCCGCCACCGTCTTCGGCCCGATCGAGAACGGGGTGTCGGCCGCGGTCGACCCGGTCGGCAACGCGGTCAGCGCCGTCCGCGCCTCCGGCGACCGCCACGACCGGCTCGCCGCGCTGGAGAAGGAGAACGCGGCCCTCAAGGCCAGACTCGGCAGCGACGCCCGCAACAGCAGCCGGCTCCAGCAACTCGACAGGATGCTGAAGGTGGCCGGCGAGGGCCAGTACGGCATCAAGGGCGCCCAGGTCATCGCCATAGGGTCGGCGCAGGGCTTCTCCTGGACCATCACCATCGACGTCGGCTCCGACGACGGCATCCGGCGGGACATGACCGTCCTCAACGGCGACGGCCTGGTCGGCCGCGTCACCACGGTCGCCCCCGGCTCCTCCACCGTGCTGCTCGCCAACGACCCCGACTTCACCGTCGGCACCCGTATGGAGGGCACCGACGAGCTCGGCTTCGCCACCGGCCAGGGCGACCGCCCGCTCCGCGTGCAACTCCTCAACGGCAAGGCGGAGGTGAGGAAGGGCGACCGGCTGGTCACCTTCGGCTCGCAGGCCGACGCGCCGTTCGTGCCGGGCGTGCCGGTCGGTGTCGTCTCCCGCGTCGACCCCGCCGGCGGCGACCTGACGCGGACCGTCTACGTCACCCCGTACGTCGGCTTCACCAAGCTCGACGTCGTCGGTGTCGTCGTCCAGGCCCCGAAGAAGGACCCCCGGGACGCCGTCCTGCCGAAGAAGCCCAAGCCGACCCCGACGCCGACCGTGACCGTGACGGTCACCCCCGGCGCGACCACCGAGGACCAGTCCGCCGACGGCAGCCCGACGGACGGCGAGGCCACCGACGAGCAGGCGACCGACGGTCCGGCCACCGACGACCAGGCGACCGACGGTCCGGCCACCGACGACCAGCAGCAGTAGGAGCTCGAAGTCCCATGCGTGTCAACCGGATCCTGCTGTCCACCGCGCTGGTCGTCGTCGCCCTGGTGATCCAGGTCAGCGTTCTGGCCCGCCTGCACCTGCCCGGCGCGGTCCCCGACCTGCTGCTGCTGACGGTGCTCGGCCTGGCCATGGTCTACGGCCACGTCGGCGGAGCCCTCGTCGGCTTCGGCGCGGGCCTGCTCGCGGACCTCGCTCCGCCCGCCGACCACGCCGCCGGCCGCTACGCCCTGGTGCTGTGCGTCGTCGGCTACCTCGCCGGGCTCGTCAAGCCGGACAACGGCCAGGTCAAGTCGGCCCTGGGCCCCATGGCCGTCGTCGTCGCCGCGGCGATCGGCTCCACGCTGCTGTACGCCGGCGTCGGCGCCCTCGTCGGCGACACCGCCGCCCGCCACGTCGGCCTGGTCGGCCTGCTGGCCACGGCCGTGCTCTACGACCTGCTGCTCGCGCCGTTCGTCGTCCCCGCGATCATGGCCCTGGGCCGGAAGGCGGAGAACGACCCGCTCGCCGAGGCCGGCTCCGCGACGAAGGCGGCCGACATCTCCTCCCGCTGGCTCTCGTCCGGCACGGGCCTGCGCGTCGACGGCCGGCGCGGCGGGCTCGGCGGCCTGAAGGTGAAGGCGGCCCGGGCCCGCACGGCCCGCGCGGGCCGCATCAAGGGGGTCAAGCGACTGTGACGACAGCGGAGCCGGCCGCCGCCGGGCCCCACGGGCCCGGCGTACACGACCCGCACGCGGCCCACGCGCACCCACACGACTCGTCCACACGCTGAGAAGGGGGAGGCCGTGCCTCACGCCCACCCGTCTCCCGCCACCGCCCCCGCGGAGAATGGGCCCCGCCCATGACCAACATCCCGGAGACCGGACGGACCCCCCGGGTCCAGACCCGGCTCGTCGTCATCCAGATCCTCGTCCTGTCCCTGCTCGGCACCCTCGGCGGCCGGCTGTGGTACCTGCAGATCCGCAACGGCGCGGAGTACCAGAAGGAAGCCTCCGGCAACCACGTCCAGCAGGTCGTGCAGCCCGCCGTGCGCGGCTCCATCCTGGACGCGCGGGGAGTCCCGCTCGCCGACAACGAGGCCCGCCTCGTGGTGTCCGCCTCCCGCACCGACCTGCTGAAGCAGCACGACGACGGCAAGGCGGTCCTCACCAAGCTCGCCGGCGTCCTCGGCATGGACCCGGCCGAGGTCACGCAGAAGGTCCGGCTGTGCGACGCCGAGACCCCGCAGCCCTGCTGGAACGGCTCGCCCTACCAGCCGATCCCCATCACCGACGAGGCCACCGCGAAGCAGGCCCTGCAGATCCGCGAGCGCGCCGAGGACTTCCCCGGCATCACCGCCGAGCCCGAGGCCGTGCGCCGCTACCCGAGCCCCGGCAAGGCCAACACCGGCCAGGTCCTCGGCTACCTCTCCCCGGTCACCGACGACGAGATCCAGCAGGCCAAGGACACCGACTCCCCCTTCCTGCGCTCCGACATGGTCGGCCGCTCCGGCCTCGAGCGCCAGTACGACAAGGAGCTGCGCGGCAAGGCGGGCGTCACCCGCTACGAGGTCGACAACCTCGGCCGCGTCATCGGCAGGGCCGAGTCGGACCCCGCCCAGGCCGGCTCCCACCTGGTCACCAGCATCGACGCCCGCGTCCAGCGGGTCGCCGAGTACGAGCTCGACCGGGCGATGAAGGTCGCCCGCCAGCAGTTCGACAAGATCACCGGCACCAACTACAAGGCCGACTCCGGCGCCGTCGTCGTGTTGGAGGCCAAGACCGGCCGGGTCGTCGCCATGGCGTCCGCCCCGACCTACGACCCGAACGTCTGGGTCGGCGGCATCTCCGCCAAGGACTACAAGAAGCTCACCGGCAAGAACTCCGACTACCCGTTGCTGAACCGCGCCATCCAGGGCCAGTCCGCGCCCGGCTCGACGTTCAAGGTGATCTCGACGGCCGCCGCCGTGCAGGCCGGATACGAGTTCAACGGCGGCTACCCGTGCACGAGTTCGTACTCCGTCGGCGGCCAGGTCTTCAAGAACTTCGAGGGGGAGAGCTTCGGTCCCATCTCGCTCGGCCGGGCGCTGGAGGTCTCCTGCGACACCGTCTTCTACGGCCTCGCCCACAACGAGTGGAAGAAGGACGGCGGCCTCAACCCCAAGAAGAAGCCCAAGGACTACTTCTTCAAAACCGCCCACCAGTTCGGGCTCGGTGCCGAGACGGGCATCGACCTGCCCAACGAGGTCACCGGCCGCGTCCCCGACCGCCAGTGGAAGGCCGACTACTGGCAGGCCAACAAGGACGCCTGGTGCAAGAGCGGCA
The DNA here is from genome assembly GCF_053587115.1 of Streptomyces sp. NPDC003697. Taxonomy (NCBI): domain Bacteria; kingdom Bacillati; phylum Actinomycetota; class Actinomycetes; order Kitasatosporales; family Streptomycetaceae; genus Streptomyces; species Streptomyces sp. NPDC003697. Next base: position 43,796 of record NZ_JBSFNN010000043.1, on the reverse strand, counting down.
AGAAGGACGGCAGCTACGTCGAGAAGATCGCCTACGAGAACTGCCTCGAGGGCAACAAGATGCGCGCCGGTGACGAGATCAACTACTCCATCGGCCAGGGCGACACCCTCGTGACCCCGATCCAGATGGCCGACATCTACGCGGGGATCTCCAACGGCGGCACCCTCTACACCCCGACCATCGGCAAGGCCGTCGTCAGCGCCGACGGCAAGCACGTCACCGAGATCAAGCCCAGGTCCCACGGCAAACTGCCGATCACCAAGGCCACCCGCAACATGATGGACGCCGCCCTCGCCGGCGTCGCCATCCGCGGTACCGCCGCCTGGAAGTTCTCCGGCTGGCCCCAGGACAAGATCGCACTGCACGCCAAGACCGGTACCGCCGAGGTCTACGGCAAGCAGACCACCTCCTGGCTCGCCACCTACACCAAGGACTACGCGGTCGTCATGACGATCGCCCAGGCCGGTACGGGCTCCGGCGCCTCCGGTGAGGCCGTGCGCAACATCTACAGCGCCCTCTACGGCGTCCAGGCCGACGGCTCGATCGACAACCACAAGGCGCTGCTGCCCACCCCGCAGAAGACCCTGCCGAAGATCCAGGCCGACGGCTCGATCACCGCCCCGAAGATCTCCAAGGACCCGGCCGAGGACCAGAGGGCCGCCGAGAAGGACGACACCGCCCCGGACGACGGACAGCCCGCGGCGACCACCGCCTCACCGGATGCCCCCAACCGCAACACCCGCAGACGACCGCGCAGGCGGGGAAGCCGGAGGAAGCTCGCATGACCGGCGCCAACACCTTCTCCGTCTCCGGATACGGGCCCGAGCGCGCCCGCTGGACCCGGGTCTTCGCCCGCGACGGGATGGCCCGCAGGCTCGACTGGCCGATACTGCTCGCCGCGCTCGCGCTCTCCGCGATCGGCTCCGCCCTCGTCTTCTCGGCGACCCGCAACCGCACCGAGATCAACCAGGGTGACCCGTACTACTTCCTCATCCGGCACTGGATGAACACCGGCATCGGACTGGCCCTCATGGTCGGCACGGTCTGGCTCGGCCACCGCGCCCTGCGCAACGCCGTGCCGGTCCTCTACGGCCTGTCCGTCCTCGGCGTCCTGCTGGTGCTCACCCCGCTCGGCTCCACGGTCAACGGCGCCCACTCCTGGATCGTCTTCGGCGGCGGATTCTCGCTCCAGCCCTCCGAGTTCGTGAAGATCACGATCATCCTGGGCATGGCCATGCTGCTCGCGGCCCGGGTCGACGCCGGCGACAAGAAGTACCCCGACCACCGCACGGTCCTGCAGTCCCTGGGCCTGGCCGCCGTCCCCATCATGATCGTCCTGCTCATGCCCGACCTCGGCTCGGTCATGGTCATGGTGATCATCATCCTCGGCGTCCTGCTCGCCTCCGGCGCCTCCAACCGCTGGGTCTTCGGCCTTCTCTCGGCCGGCGCGATCGGCGCGATCGCCGTATGGCAGCTGCACATCCTCGACGAGTACCAGATCAACCGCTTCGCCGCCTTCGCCAACCCCGACCTCGACCCGGCCGGCGTCGGCTACAACACCAACCAGGCCCGCATCGCCATCGGCTCCGGCGGCCTGACGGGCGCCGGACTCTTCCACGGCTCGCAGACCACGGGCCAGTTCGTGCCCGAGCAGCAGACCGACTTCGTCTTCACGGTCGCGGGCGAAGAGCTCGGCTTTCTCGGCGCCGGGCTGATCATCGTCCTGCTCGGCGTCATCCTGTGGCGCGCCTGCCGCATCGCCCGCGAGACGACCGAGCTGTACGGCACGATCGTCGCCGCCGGAATCGTCGCCTGGTTCGCCTTCCAGGCGTTCGAGAACATCGGCATGACCCTCGGCATCATGCCGGTCACCGGCCTGCCGCTGCCCTTCGTGTCCTACGGCGGCTCGTCGATGTTCGCCGTCTGGGTGGCGGTGGGGCTGCTGCAGTCGATCCGGGTGCAGCGGCCCATGTCGGCGTGAGCCCGGCGGCCGCCGGGTGTCCGGCGGCCGTCCGCACCGACGGACCGTGGAGTCGGTCCGGCGGCAGTCGGCCGTCCGGAGCGTGCGGGGCAGTGCCCCGACCGGGTTAGGCTTGATGGTCACCCCCTGTCAGCTCACAAAGGTCCGCGAGATGCCTGCCGAAGCCGCCGAGACTGTTGAGTCTGTGTTTCCGCAGCTCGAAGCACTGCTGCCGCACGTGCAGAAGCCGATCCAGTACGTCGGCGGAGAGCTCAACTCCACGGTCAAGGAGTGGGACTCCTGCGACGTCCGCTGGGCGCTGATGTACCCCGACGCCTACGAGGTCGGCCTGCCCAACCAGGGCGTCATGATCCTCTACGAGGTCCTCAACGAGCGGGAGGGCGTCCTCGCGGAGCGGACCTACAGCGTGTGGCCCGACCTCGAGGCGCTCATGCGGGAGCACGACGTCCCGCAGTTCACGGTGGACAGCCACCGCCCGGTCCGCGCCTTCGACGTGTTCGGCCTCAGCTTCTCCACGGAGCTCGGCTACACCAACATGCTCACGGCCCTCGACCTGGCGGGCATCCCGCTCGAGTCCAGGGACCGCACCGCCGACGACCCGATCGTCATGGCCGGCGGCCACGCGGCCTTCAACCCCGAGCCGATCGCCGACTTCATCGACTGCGCGATCATCGGCGACGGCGAGCAGGCGGTGCTGGAGGTCACCGGGATCATCCGCGCCTGGAAGGCCGAGGGCCGCCCCGGCGGCCGCCAGGAGCTGCTGTTCCGCCTGGCGAGGACCGGCGGGGTGTACGTCCCGGCGTTCTACGACGTGGAGTACCTCCCCGACGGCCGCATCGGCCGCGTCGTGCCCAACAGGTCGGGCGTCCCGTGGCGCGTGTCCAAGCACACCGTGATGGACCTCGACGAGTGGCCCTACCCCAAGCAGCCGCTGGTCCCGCTGGCCGAGACGGTGCACGAGCGCATGTCGGTGGAGATCTTCCGCGGCTGCACCCGCGGCTGCCGCTTCTGCCAGGCGGGCATGATCACCCGTCCGGTCCGCGAGCGGTCCATCACCGGCATCGGCGACATGGTCGACAAGGGCCTGAAGGCGACCGGCTTCGAGGAGGTCGGCCTCCTCTCCCTGTCCTCGGCGGACCACTCGGAGATCGGCGACATCGCCCAGGGCCTGGCCGACCGCTACGAGGACGACAAGATCGGCCTCTCGCTCCCGTCGACCCGCGTGGACGCCTTCAACATCGACCTGGCGAACGAGCTGACGCGCAACGGCCGCCGCTCCGGCCTCACCTTCGCCCCCGAGGGCGGCTCCGAGCGCATCCGCAAGGTCATCAACAAGATGGTCTCCGAGGACGACCTGATCAGGACCGTCGCGACGGCCTACGGCAACGGCTGGCGCCAGGTGAAGCTGTACTTCATGTGCGGCCTGCCGACGGAGACCGACGAGGACGTCCTTCAGATCGCCGACATGGCCACGCGCGTCATCAAGAAGGGCCGCGAGGTCTCCGGCTCGAACGACATCCGCTGCACGGTCTCGATCGGCGGCTTCGTCCCCAAGCCGCACACCCCGTTCCAGTGGGCGCCGCAGCTCTCCGCGGAGGAGACCGACGCCCGCCTGGAGAAGCTGCGCGACAAGATCCGCGGTGACAAGAAGTACGGCCGCTCGATCGGCTTCCGCTACCACGACGGCAAGCCGGGCATCGTCGAGGGCCTGCTCTCCCGGGGCGACCGCCGCATCGGCGCCGTCATCCGCGCGGTGTACGAGGACGGCGGCCGCTTCGACGGCTGGCGCGAGCACTTCTCCTACGACCGCTGGATGGCCTGCGCGGCCAAGGCGCTGGCCCCCTACGGGGTGGACGTCGACTGGTACACCACCCGCGAGCGCGGCTACGAGGAGGTCCTGCCCTGGGACCACCTCGACTCGGGCCTCGACAAGGACTGGCTCTGGGAGGACTGGCAGGACGCCCTCGACGAGACGGAGGTCGAGGACTGCCGCTGGACGCCGTGCTTCGACTGCGGTGTCTGCCCGCAGATGGATACGGCCATACAAATCGGCCCGACCGGCAAGAAGTTGCTGCCTCTGACGGTCAAGAACGCGGGTCCGACGCCGGCTTCGAGTGGTCACGCGCACTGAGGTGAGCGAGGCACTCGATCGGGTGGTTGAGGTGCTGGCGGGGGTGAGCGAGGAGGAGGTGGCTGCGGCGTTGGCTGCGGCCGGCGCTTCGGTCCCTCGCCCGTCGGCGCCGTTGGCGTCCTCCCCGACTCCGCTGCCGAGCCCAAGGAGCGCCTCGCGAATCGTCTCCGAGGTGGAGTGGGTCTGAGGAATCGGCGCCCACGAGGCGACTCCTACGACCGCACGTGCCGTTGGATGCCCCGTCCCATGAGCAGATGAAGGGGAGTAAGACTTCTACCAGGCTTGACAGCTACCAACAGCAGAATCTTGGGCAGTAAGAGTCCGAGCGGGTACTGCGGGCTGCATGGGACGGGGCTCAAGCTAACAGGCCATCTCATTTGGTGCGTTCGATAGTCTGCGTGTGTGGGGATTGTTGAGCGGCTGGTGCCGGATGAGCTGTGGGAGTTGTTCCAGCGGGTGGTGCCCGAGGCGCCGACGCGTCCGCAGGGTGGAGGTCGGCGCCGGCACGGTGACCGGGAGGTGCTGGCCGCGATCGTGTTCGTGGCGACGTCGGGCTGCACGTGGCAGCAGCTGCCGTCCGCCTCGTTCGGGCCGTCGGGAGCGACTGCTCACCGGCGGTTCACGGAATGGTCGAAGGCCAGGGTGTGGGCGAAGTTGCACCGCCTGGTCCTCGACGAGCTCGGTTCCCGTGGCGGGCTGGATTGGTCCAGGTGCGCGATCGACTCGGTGAACATGCGGGCCCTGAAAAGGGGGAACTGACAGGCCCGAATCCTGTGGACCGGGGCAAGTACGGCTCGAAGATCCACTTGATCACCGAGCGGACCGGTCTGCCCATTTCCGTCGGCGTCTCGGGCGCCAACGTCCATGACAGCCAGGCCCTCATCCCGCTCGTGCGGGGCATCCCGCCCGTCCGCTCGCGCCGCGGCCGACGGCGACGCAAGCCGGACAAGCTCCACGGCGACAAGGGCTACGACTACAACCACCTGCGGCGATGGTTACGCGGCCGTGGTATCACGCCCCGAATCGCACGCAAGGGCACGGACTCCAGTCAGCGGCTCGGCCGGCACCGCTGGACCATCGAACGCACCATGGCCTGGCTCGCCGGATGCCGACGTCTGCATCGCCGCTACGAACGCAAAGCCAGCCACTTCCTGGCCTTCACCAGCATCGCCTGCACCCTCATCTGCTACCGCAGACTCACCAATTGAGATGACCTGTAATACCGACGGCCCCGACGATGACGCGGTCGCCGCGTACGTAGCCAAGTACGTCACCAAAGGCGCGAGCGAGACAGGCGTCGGTACCGACCATCCGCCCACTGCCAGCGACGACATCGAATCGGCACCCGTGAGCGAACACGTCCGCACCCTCATGCGCACCTGCTGGCGCCTGGGCGGCCTACCCGAATATCGGCCTCTCCGCTTGAGGGCCTGGACCCACACGCTCGGTTACCGGGGGCACATCCTCACCAAATCCCGCGCCTACTCCACCACCTACGCAGCACTTCGTGCCGAACGCGCCGACCACGTGGGCCACGCCAACCTGCCCGAGGCGATCACGGAGCGGCACTGGCGCTACATCGGCTCCGGTCACACCCCTGGTGCTGCCCTCATCGCGGCCGGGATCGCGGACGACCTTGCAGAGTCCCGACGGCTCGGCCTAGAGGCGAGGCAGGAGGAGGAATGGTGCCGATAACCCGTCGAACCGAATGTGAACCTCGGCAGCCTCGGTGCTCGTCGCTGCTTCGGCCTTCCGACGACAAGACCATGAGCCTGATCGAGAGCGAGATCGTGATCATTGACGATGACGGCACGGAAGAGCAGTTCGACCCTGCGGTGTGGTTCGAGTGAAACGAGCTGGTGTCAACTCAGATCCGTGGCATTGCCCGATGCTCAGACACGCAGCTCTGCACGGTGGCGTGGGAGCCGCTTTGACTCCGGTAGTCACGTCGTGGGAGGTGGCTGCGGCGGCTGCGCCTGACCGGCAGTATTCGATGAGTTGTTTGCGGCTCGCGCCAAGAGCCTCATGTCATCGGGGTCACTCCGATGAAGCACAAAGACCTTCGCGAGCGCGAGCAAACTTGGGCCGCACAAGATGACGGACAGCCAAGGAGCTGAGTCAACGACCGCGATACCCGTAGCCAGGAGAGCGATAGAAATCACTGCGCCGACAGTGATGTTGACGACGTGCCGACGATGGCTCAGTTGCTCAACGTGTGCAGCGGCATCCCGTTCCGCTGCCTCGCGCTCCGCGCGCGCCTGCCGCTCGCCCTCATCCTTCTGCGCTCGAATGCGCTCCTTCTCCAGCTCGTAGTTCAAACGAAGACGCAGCACAGTCTCCTCTGAACGTAGAGCCCGCTCAGCCTTCGCCGTCGCGAGAGCCGCCCGAAAGACTTCCGGAGGCGCTTCGGCCCACTGCGCAGCAAGCCGATGCGCCTCCGCCGCTAGGAGGTTCTCGATCAACTCAGGTTGCTGGTGTTGCGGGATGGGTAGAGATCCTGCGTCGTCCATCGTCACTCTCGGGTCCCCCCACCGCCACTGTTGACGGGTTGGTAGTGATCTCTACCAGCCGCTTCCGGAGGCGGTCCAAGCTTTAGAAACAGTGCAATCAGATCGGAGTTGACGGCCTCCCGCGCCTCGCGAGTGAGGCGTCGCGCCTCACCCAGGTTCAAAGAGCGAAACTGACCCGAGGTACCTAGGTCAGTGTCTTCAAGCTCGTACGAAGCGTTGCCGATAATCCTTGCCACCTGCGTTGCGTGGGAAGCGAAGAGATCATCGAGCGATGGGACATCGCGAGCCGCTTCCGAAGCTGACAAATCCTCATCCCGAAAGGACATGTCCGGGCTCTCAAGGGCGGCGCACGGCTCGGGCGCCCCTGTGACGGCGGTCTCACGCAAGGTGAGCTCAGAGAGGGCTTCCGTATAGGACGAGTTGGCGCCTCCGGCCATCTGCCGAAGCCCTTCGAGCACGATCATGGCCTCAATGGTGCGACCTGCAGCGACGTGGGCGCTCATGGCCTCTAGAAGGCGGTAGCACGTGGCGGGACTGTCCAAGGCAGGTTGATGTTTGAGTCGATCGCGGATTTGCGCCACGTATCCGAGCGCCTGGCCCAAGGCGTCGGTGAGAACGGGCTCAACAGAGCGTCCCTGTACAACGACGATTCGCAGCAAGATGTCGAGGGCTTCGTCGTGGCGGCCGATGACATTCAGGGCGCGCGCGAGCTTGTTGCGGGCGGTGAGGGTGCGGCGGTCGTCCGGGCCGTGCAGTCGTTCGCTGTCGGCCAGTGCCCGCTCGCGCAGGTCGAGGGCTTCCTGCGTACGTCCGGCGTCGCTGTAGGAGTCGGCGAGCTTGTTGCGGGCGGTGAGGGTGCGGCGGTCGTCCGGGCCGTGCAGTCGTTCGCTGTCGGCCAGTGCCCGCTCGCGCAGGTCGAGGGCTTCCTGCGTACGTCCGGCGTCGCTGTAGGAGTCGGCGAGCTTGTTGCGGGCGGTGAGGGTGCGGCGGTCGTCCGGGCCGTGCAGTCGTTCGCTGTCGGCCAGCAGTCGCTCGCACAGGTGGAGGGCTTCGAGGTGGCGGCCGGTTGTGGTGAGGGCGCGCGCGAGGTTGTTGCGGGCGGTGAGAGTGTTGGGGTTGTCCGGGCCGGCGGTGCGCTCGAATCCGGCGGTGACCTGCTCCCAGTGGGCGACGGCTTCGAGGTGGCGGCCGGTTGTGGTGAGGGCGCGCGCGAGGTTGTTGCGGGCGGTGAGAGTGTCGGGGTCGTCCGGGCCGGCGGTGCGCTCGAATACATTGATGAGTTGCTGCCAGCTCTCAATGGCTTCGTCGTGGCGGCCAGCGGCAGCAAGGAGGCGCGCAAGTCTGTCCAGAGCTCGGGTCGTTTGACGATGATCAGGGCCGAACGTGACTGCCGCCTTCGCTAACGCCTGCTTGGCGTTCCGTACATCGTCCGGCATCTCGCTCACGCGCTCACCCCCTGACTCCCATCGTGCCGTATGACGACTACAGAAGTCACCTGTCTCCGTGCTAGTGACTCGCGAACTAGTGTCTCGTGATCCTGTTCGTGTCAGTTCGAGTTGTTATTGACAAGTTTCTTCACGTTGGTCGCGACGAGTCGGACCTTCGCGAGGACCTCGCCGGCGGTCGCGGTCCAGGTGAACGGTTTCGCCGTCGTGTTCCAGGAGTCGATGTAGTCGCGGATCTGTTTGATCAGGACGTGGACGCTGGAGAACGTGCCACGACGGATGGACTGCCGGGTCAGGATTCCGAACCAGATCTCGATCTGGTTCAGCCACGAGGAGCCGGAAGTCCTTGCCGTTCCGGGTCGGCTTGCACTCGCCGAGCACTTCGCCGGTGCTCACGTTCAGGGCGGCGAACAGGTTCGTGGTGCCGTGCCGGACGTAGTCGGCGGTGCGCTTCTCGCTCGCCGCGAAGGCGACCGGCAGTACCGGCTGGGTCCGGTCCAGCGCCTGGATCTGCGTCTTCTCATCAATCGAGAGGACCACTGCGCCGCCCGGCGATGCCAGATACAAGCCGATCACATCGGCCACCTTCTCCGCGAACGCGGGGTCTTTGGAAATCTTGAAGGTGCCGGATCGGTGCGGCTTCAGGTGCTCTTCCCGTCAGACGCGCGCGACGTAGTGCCAGGACACGGTGACGTTCTCGGTCCGCTCCAGGTACTTCGCCAACTCCCGGGTGGACCAGTGCGAAAGCCCCGTGCCGTCCGGTGGCGTCATACGCGTCAGCGCAATTACCCGGGACCGCACCCTGGCCGGCACCTGTTCCCGTGCGCCACCGGGACGCTCCCCTTCCAGCCCGCCCAGGCCCTGCTCGGCATAGCGGGCCTTCCAGCGGTCCACGGTCGGCAGCGACACCCCGAGCAGCTCGGCAATGTCCTTGCGTCGACGTCCCTCGGCCGACCACAGCACGATCCGGCCCCGCGTGGCTATAGCCGCAGGGACATCCCTGCTGTTCACCAACTCCCGCAACTCAGCGGCCTGTTCCACGGAGAGCTCCATACCAAAAGACCCTGCCACACAAGATCAAGTAACGCTGACGGAATCACGAGACACTAGGCCAACCAGCCCAGACCATGGGGCCTTGAGGGAGTCCGTGAACGATCTCTCAGAAGGCCTCTGCGAAGTCGTCTTCCTTGAGTATCAGCCGCTTCCGCACGTCTTTGGGGATCACGATTTTCATGCGGATGTGCGGTGCTCGTACTCCCTTAACCTTGGTCCGCGTGATCACGCACTTGACGCCGACCCGGAGCAAATCGGCGGCCATGGCCTCCATGCCGCCCTCCTGCCATCGGGACCGGAACGTCTTGCCGTTGTGCACGGCGACCCACCGGTCCTTCGTCGATTCCGGGTCGATGGCCTCCAGCTGCTTGATGAGGTCGTCCATCGTCTTCTCAGCCTGCTCCTTGGTGAACCGCGTTTTCGTGAAGCGGCCTTCGGGCTCCAGCCCAGTCATGTAGTAGCTGATGGACTGTTCGAGGCGCTGTAGCTCCTTGCGAGCCTCGGCACCCTGCCGGTACTCGCGTGTCATGACCGGCTCGTCACCCAGAACCCTCAGGACGTCGTCCACGAGCTTGCTGTAGATCTCATCGGGGTTAGGGGCGCCGTGACCCCCGGCCTTGCACTTGCCGCACCGCAGGTACGAATACGATCGTCCATTGACTCGGTTCTGCTGCACTGTCATGTTCGAGCCGCAGTCATGGCAGATCAGCACGCCGAGGAACTTCGTCGCGCCACCGGGGTGCCGTGTTGGCTGGTTCTTCCCTCGGCTGTCCAAGACGTCCTGAAGGCTCTTGAACTCTTCCTCGGTGAAGATCGGGTCGGCCACGCGGATGGGCTGGGCGTTGCCGCCAAGGACGATCTTCGAGCGGCGTACGCCCCCGTTCTTGTCCTCTTCTACGCGGTACCCCATGAGCGCAGGGTTCCTGAGACGGCGAAGCAGCGTCGATGCTGTCAGCCCCGGTCCACAGAGGCCGGCGCGTACGAGGACCTTCGCCATGCGTCGGGCGGACGCGGGTTCGGCCCGCAAGACGGCATTGCGGCACCAGTGCAGTGCTCGGTGTGCGTCCTCGTTGATGGCGAGTACGACCCTGCCGTCCTCGTTCTCCGCCGTCTCGTATCCGTACGCGGGCTTGCCTACAAGCCAGTCACCCTGAGTCTTCGTGTAGTCCCAGAGGCTCGCTACGCGTGTGCTCGTGTTGGCCGCCTCGATCTCAGCAATGCCACCGATGATCGTGACCATGATCTTCCCTGCCGTGGTGGTCAGGTCGATCGAGTCGTTCTTGGAGACGAGGTTCTTCCCGTACTTCAGACACCAGTCGATCATGGTGCTGAGGTCGGTGAGTCGCCGCACGAAGCGATCCAGCTTCCAGAAGAGGATCTCGTCGAACTCTGGTGCCCGGTTGTTGAGCCAGTCCCCGAGCTGCTTGCGCTTCCACGGTGGAACCTTCGTGGCCGACACGTTCAGATCGCTGGCCACGCCGACGACTCGACAGCCGCGGTCCAGGGCCAGCTTGCGCAGGTCGAGTTCCTGACGAACCGGTGAGGTCGTGTCATCGGTGAGGACGGACAGCCGCACGGACAACAGGGCCCGCGGGGCGTCGTCAGGTAAGAGCGCCTCCGCCCTCTTCAGCTCCTCCAAGAGGGCTAAGTCGGCCTTGGTCCACTCGGCCTCAACTGCGTATTGAGCGCGGTCAGTTGCCGCTCGCGTCCTCGTTCGCTTCCCCATGACCAGCACGGTAGCGGTTATAGGACCGTTGGTGAATGGCCGCAGATGGACACGTCCATCCAGGTGGGTCCGACGGGCAAGAAACTGCTGCCTTTGACGGTGGTCAACAAGTAGTCGTCCCCTGGGGTACCGCAGTGCCGTACCGGATAGGGTCCTGCGGTGGACATCACAGATCTGACGCCTCTGGAACGCCGTATCTGGCAGGCGTTTCGGGGCGGTCTGACGATCGACGTCCGCCGAGACGAGGATCAGGGATCCACGACCGCACAGGATGAGGAGCGGACGGTTCGGGCTGAGGTCATCCGGGCCCTGCTCCTGGGAGATTCGTCCGAGCCCGGCGAGGCGCCTGCTCTGTTCCTCGCCGGGGCCAGGGTCGCTGGTGTCCTCGACCTTCGGCATGCGGAGATACGCCACCCGATCCGTCTGGCCTCCTGCCATTTCCAGAACCCCTTGGAGCTCGACGGGGCGCAGACCCGCCAACTCGATCTCAGCGGGTCCTGCCTTCCGTCTTTGACAGCCACGTCTCTTCGTGTCGACGGTGCGCTCCGGCTCACGAATTGCCAGATAGCGGGCAGGGCCCGGCTCAACAGTGCCGAGATCTCCAGCGGAATCTTCCTGGACGGCGCGCGCCTCGGGGATGGTGACGGATGGGCGCTCCAGCTCGATCACGCTTCGGTAGGTGCTGATCTATGGGCACCGGGACTCGTGGCACTGGGTGGGATCAGCCTCCGAACGGCTCATGTCGCGGGAGCTGTCGATCTAGAAGACGCTCAAGCCAGGAATGTGAACGGCGATGCCATCGACGCTGCGCGGGTCACCGTGGGTACCGTCCTCAACGCTGGTGGCCTCACTGCTGAGGGCCGGGTCAGGCTCACCGGTGCCAAGGTCGCGGGCTGGATCTCGTTCGTCGAAGCCAGGCTCAGCAACCCCGGCGGCGTCGCACTCGGTATCAGCAGCTGTGAAGCCACCCAGCTGACGCTGAGGGACGCTCAGCCGGTCTCCGGCGACGTCAGAATGCACTACGCCAGCTTCAAGGTCATCGAGGCTGCGCCACAGGTCTGGCCGGCCGCGGTCCGCCTGGACGGACTGACCTACGAGGCGCTGACCCCGCGCCTTCCCGCCGCAGACCGACTGGCATTGCTGCGGCGCGATGCGGACGGCTTCGTCCCGCACAGCTACGAGCAGCTCGCGGCCTCCTACCGCCGCGTCGGTGATGAAGCCGAGGCCCGCACAGTCCAGCTCGCCAAGCAGCGACGACGCCGGACCGCTCTGCCTTGGTACGCCAGGCCATGGGGGTATCTCCAGGATGCGACCGTGGGCTATGGCTTTCGTCCCATCCGTGCATGTGGCTGGCTCACGGCCCTGCTCCTTCTGGGCTCAGTCACGTATGGAGTGCACCATCCACCCCCGGTCGAGCCCGGCAAAGGCCCAGGGTTCAATGCCCCCGTCTACGCCCTGGATCTCCTGCTGCCGATCATCGACTTCGGTCAGCAGAGTGCCTTCGCGCCCACCGGCGTCTATCAGTGGCTGTCCTACCTCCTGATCGCTGTCGGCTGGGTTCTCGCCACGACAGTCGCGGCAGGGATCACACGCAACCTCAGCCGCCAATAGCGCCGGCCGGCGTGAAAGATGGACACGTCCCTCCAGATCGACCCGACCGGCAAGAAGTTGTTTCCTCTGACGGTCAAGAACGCCGAGCCGGCGCCGAGCGGTCACGCGCACTGAGGTGGGCGAGGCGCTGGATCGGGTGAAGCCCGTTCCAGGCCCGGGCTGACCGCGTGGCCGATGAGCCCCCTCCCGTACGCACGGGAGGGGGCTCATCGGCAGGTGACGGCCTGTCAGTCCCCGGTGATGTGCGGTCAGGTGGGGGAGGAGTCAGGTCTGTCCGGTTCGCGGCGAGTTGTCTTGCTCGTGCGACGGGCCGTTGCTATGGCTGGGTCACCCGACCCCAGGGAGCATGCCGTGCGTCTGAAGCGCCCCTTTGCCCTTCCTCCGCGTTCACGTGTCCGCGTGTTGCTCTGCGCTGTCGCGGCCACCGCCCTGACGACGCTCACCGCCGCGACGAGTGCCCCCGATGCGGGCGTCCGGACCGTGGCCGACCCGGCAGCCGTGGTCCGCGAGTGGAACGCCATCGCCACTGACACGATCAAGACCGGTCTCGGCCCGCGCCCCTCCGGGCAGGCGGTCATCTGGCACGGATTCGTCTCCGTCGCCGTGTACAACGCCGTGGTGGGGATCGAGGGCGGCTACGCCCTGTACAAGTGGCGCGAGCGCGGTCCGGCCGAGGCGTCATCGGCGGCGGCCGCCGCCACTGCGGCCCACGACGTGCTGCTCACCTACTTCCCCGCCTCCAAGGAGCGGATCGACACGTCCTACGCGAACTCGATCGCCGCTCTTCCGGCCGGTCGTGCGAGGGACCGGGGCGTCGCCTACGGAAAGCGCGCTGCCGCTCGCATCATCGAACTCCGGGAGGGGGACGGCAGGTTCGCGGACGTTCCGTTCACCCTGTCGCCGGCACCGGGGGTCTGGCGTCCCACCCCGCCCGCGTTCCAGCCCTTCATCGACACCTGGCTGGGCAGGCTCCGTCCCCTCCTGCTCGCCTCCGCGCGGCAGTTCCGCCCCGGCGCACCGCCCGCCCTCTCCTCGGCCGCCTATGCCAGGGATGTCCGGGAGCTGAAGGCCATGGGCGCGAGGACCGGCTCGGGCAGGAGCGCGCGGCAGACCGAGACCGCCCTCTTCTTCAGCGGCAACCTGGTCGAGCAGGTGCAGACCGCCGTACGGGACCACGCCGCCCGGCACCGGCTGGGCATCGCCGGGACGGCCCGGCTGTTCGCCGCGGTGAACGCCTCGGCGACCGACGCCGTCGTCACGGCGTGGGACGCCAAGCTCCACTACGGTTCCTGGCGGCCGATCACCGCCATCCGCCTCGCCGACACCGACGGCAATCCCGCGACGACGGCGGACCCGGCCTGGGAGCCGCTGCTCCTCACTCCACCGCATCCGGATTACATCGCCGGCCACACGACCGTCGCCGCTGCCGTGGTGCGCGCCCTGACCGGTGTGCTCGGCACCTCGCGCATCGACCTCCATGTCCCGTCGGAGGTCACCGGCACCACGCGGTTCTACGGCTCGGCCGCGGACCTCGACCGGGACGTCGTCGATGCCCGCGTGTGGGGCGGCGTCCACTCCCGCACGGCGGACGTGGCCGGTCAGCGGGCCGGCACGCAGGTGGCCGCCTGGGCGCTGGACCACTACTTCCAGCCGGTCGCGAAGCACGGCACCCAGCCGCTTCCGGCCCGGGGGAGGCACCCTTCGTCGTGACGGTGCTCCGTCCGGGCCCGCCCTGCTCGACGAGGCCGGCTGAGGGCCGTCCCGTACGGACCGGCGGCCGAAGCCACCGGGGGGACGGGCGCGGTCGGCACCGGGGACTCGTGGACGGACACCCGGGCCAGGACCGGCCGCCGCGGGTCCGCCGATGACGACGACGCTCCGGCCGCCGCAGGCGTGAGGCACGCCGTACGGCCGTGACGCCTGTGAGTCCCTGCCCCGCGAGGGGCGGGGACTCACAGCTGTCCGTGCGGCTGCGTCCGTGGCCCACGGGTGGCGGTGACCTGCCCCGACGGTCGGTTCCGGTTGCTTGGGCAAGTCCGTGTCCCGGGTGGCGATTGCTGGATACAGTCGGACCGTCACTGCTGGTCGTGGGGGCAATCAGTGTGTGGTCGGCGGTCGCCGACGTCCTGGGGAGGGCCTGTAGCGCATGAGTCGTCGCTCTGCTGGTTTTGTCGGTGCCTGGGCTGAGATGCAGCGTGAGCAGCAGCGCCAGGTGGAAGCCGAGGCGAGGCGGCGTCGGGAGGAGGCGCGCCGGGCGCGGGCCCACCAGCGTGGCCACCGGGAGTACCGGCAGGCGGAGGCCAGGCGGCGGACGGAGGAGCTGGAGGCCGAGGTCGCGGCCTTGCAGGGGCTGCTGGCTGCGGGTTGCCGGACGCCGGCTTTCAGGGCGTCGTCCCTGATGCGCGCGGAGGAGGTCCCGCCGTTCGATCCGGGGCCGCAGGCGTGGCCGGTGCGCATGCCCGATCCGGGCCACTACCAGGTGCAGGGCGGCTGGACGGCCGGCCGGCGAGCGCAGGCGCAGGCCGAGGCACGGGCTCGTTTCGAGCGCGACTGGTATGCCGCGCAGGCCGCCGAGGCGCAGCGGCAGCAGCAGTTGGCGGCGTTGCGGCGGGAGTACGAGCAGAGGGTGGGGGCGCAGCGGGCGGAGGTGCGCCGGCACAATGCCGGGGTCGTCGAGGTGACGGAGGGGGTCCGGCGGGGCGAGCCCGACGCCGTGGTCGAGTTCTTCTCCGCCGCTCTCCACTCGTCGTCGGCGTGGCCGCAGGGGTTTCCCCGGCAGGCGTCGGCGGCCTACGACTGCGCGGCGCGGCAGCTGGTGCTGGACTGGGAGCTTCCCGGGTACGGCGTCGTCCCGGAGGCGAAGTCGGTGCGGTACGTGGTGGCCGACGACCAGTACCGGGAGACGGCGCGCCCGGTGAGCCGGCGCCGTGCTCTGTACCGGGAGGTGCTGGCGCAGAGCGTGCTCCTCGTCCTGCACCAGCTTTTCGCCGCGGACGAGTACGGCGTCCTCGACTCGGTGGCGCTGAACGGCTTCGTCGATGCCCGCGATCCGGCGACGGGCAGGCGGGCGCAGACCGTCCTGGCGACCGTCATGGCGCCGCGGGCGGTCTTCGCCGATCTCCGTCTGGAGCAGGTGGACGGGGTGAGCTGCCTGACCGAGGCGTTGCGGGGGCAGCTCGCGGCCCGGCCCGACCAGCTCGCTTCCGTGCGGCCGGGCCGGCGGCCCCAGGACGTGGGTGGGCCGGTGGCCGCGCGGGGCGACGGTGACGAGCCGGATCTGTACGTCATGGATCCGGTCGCCTTCGAGTCCCTGGTGGCGGAGCTGTTCCGGGCCATGGGGATGAGGGCGGTGACGACGCAGCGCTCGAACGACGGTGGCGTGGACGTCGACGCGCTGGACCCGGCGCCCATCCGGGGCGGCAAGATCGTCGTTCAGGTGAAGCGGTATCGCAACACGGTGCCTCCGACGGCGGTGCGCGATCTGTACGGCACCGTCCAGGACGCCGGTGCCAACAAGGGCGTGCTGGTCACCACGTCGGGTTTCGGCCCCGGCTCGCACACCTTCGCCCGCGGGAAGCCCCTGGAGCTCGTGTCGGGGAGCGAACTCGTCGACCTGCTGCACCGGCACGGGCTGCGCGGACGGCTGGGGGAGGGAGGGCGGGCCGCCCCGGCGCAGCCGGCGCCTGCCGGTGCCGCGGCTCCGTCCGGCGACCGCAATGTGCTGGGCATGACGTGGTCCGGTGATGTGGCGTTGGACGTGTGTGCGCTGGTGTGTCGCCACGGCCGGGTTCTGAGCGAGGACCATTTCGTGTTCTTCAACAACCCGGGGACTCCGGACGGCGCGGTACGCGCCGTGCCCGCGGTGGCGCCGGACCGGGCGGCGTTGCGGGTCTCCTTCGACGCGCTGCCGGCGGCGGCCGACCGGCTGGTGCTGGTCGCTGCCGTCGATCCGGAGGTGAACCCGGGGGCGGACCTCTCCGGGTTCACCGAGGCCGGGATCCGGTTGCTGGACCCGGCGATGACCGAGCTGGACCGGCTGGAGGTCTCCGACGGCCGCGCCCGGGAGACGGCGCTGGTGCTCGGCTCGTTCCGGCGCAGGGCCAACGGCGACTGGGACTTCGTGCCGGGTGGGAAGGGCTACCCGGGGGGTTTGGAACAGCTCGTCCGGGACTACGGCATCGACGTCGAGTAGGTGCGCCTGGCGTCATGCGTGGTGTCGGGCACCCGTGGCGGGGGCAGCCGTCCGCGGCCCGGTCCGGCGGGCAGGGGCCGGTGCCGTTCGGCGGTCGGGCGGACCCGCGGGACGCGGGTCCGCCCACTGAGTGGCGCCGGAGGCTCCCTCCGTGGCGGCAGGGGGCTTCTTCGTGCCGGTGGGCTGCTCGGGCGGCGGCCTGTGCGGGGTTCGACGGGTGTGGTCGGGGTGGGCGCGCGGCGGTGGGTGCTCGTCCGTTCGCGGGGGCGCCGGCGCGGAGGGCTGCCGTGTGCCGACCGCCAGGGCGGGCATTTGGGAGAATGCTGGGGAGGTGTACGTGGTGGGTGAGGACGGCTTCGGGCTGGACGATGTGTTGCGGGGTGCTGAGGCAGCCGCGCCCGTGGAGTCTGTGGACGTGGTGGCCCGCAATGTGGAGAAGCGCTTCGGGGCGCGGGCGGTGTCGTTCCTGTTCGTGGATGTGATCGGGCAGCAGGTGGTGCGTCTGCCCCGGGCCGGGGAGATGCGGCGGGGTGCCGGCATGGAGCGGACCGGGCTGCGTGGCAGCGTGTACGACCGGGTGCTGCGGAGCCAGCGTCTGCACCAGGAGCCGGACGCCGACGGCGGGGTCCGGCTGGTCGCGCCCGTGACGAACCGGGGGGACTGCATCGGCGTGCTGGAGCTGTCGGTGCCGTACGTGGACGACGCGGTCCGGGACGGGGTCCTGCAGGCCGCTCACGCGCTGGCGTACATCGTGGTCACGGATCGGCGTTTCACCGATCTCTACCACTGGGGCAAGCGCACCACCCGGATGACCCTGGCCGCCGAGATCCAGCATCAGCTCCTGCCGTCGGCGCCGTGCTGCGAGGCCCCCCAGTTCACGGTGGCCGGTGGCCTGGCGCCGGCCGACGACGTGGGCGGCGACACCTTCGACTACACGCTGGACGACGACACCCTGCACCTGTCGATCACCGACGCCATGGGGCACGACATCAACTCCGCCCTGCTGGCCACCCTCACCGTCAACGCGCTGCGGTGCGCCCGTCGGGCCGGCGGCGGGCTCGTCGACCAGGCCCGGACGGCGCACGAGGCGCTCCGGGCCCACGGCCGGGGCATCACGACCGGGCAGCTGTTGCGCCTGGAGCTGGACACGGGGGTCTGCACCCTGGTGAACGCCGGTCATCCGTGGCCGCTGAGGCTGCGTGGCACCCGGGTGGAGGAGGTGCCGCTGAAGGTCAACCTGCCCTTCGGTGTGCCGGCGCTGCCGTCCCCCTACCAGGTGCAGCGGCTCGACCTGCGGCCCGGCGACCGGTTGCTGCTGCTCACCGACGGGATGCAGGAGCGCGCCGCGGCCGCCGTCGATCTGACGCAGACGCTGCTCGACACCCGCGACCTGCACCCCCGTGAGGTGGTGCGCGCCCTGATCGAGGCGGTCCACGACGTCTGCGGCGGCGACCTGCCCGACGACGCCACGACCATGGTGCTGGACTGGCACGGCCCGCGGCCGGACGGACCCCGCGGCGGCCCCAGCGCCTACGGATGATCGTGGGTCGTGGCCGGGCCGGGGCGGCGGGCGTGGCTCCGGGCCGCGGACGCGGATCGCGGCACGCCGGCTCCGGGGTACTCCGGCGCCGTGCCCGCGGCCCGCGACGCGCCGGACCCCCGGGCAACGGCCCCGGGGTCCGCGCGCCGCGCGGGTCCGGCATCGTCCGCACCTCGCACGCATGCTTCCGGGCCCGGCGGTCCCCTTCGGTGCGGGAGGGGCCCGGGCACGGACGGCGTGCCCGGGCCGCGCCTTCCTCCTCAGGCCGCCGGCGCGCTGCCGGGGTGCAGGATCACCTTGGTGTAGCCCTCGATCCGCTTGTCGAACTTCTCGTACGCCTGCGGTGCCTCGTCCAGCGGCAGCTCATGGGAGACCACGAAGCCGGGCTTGGCCCGCCCGGCGATGATCATGTCGCGCAGCTGGCGGTTGTAGCGCTTGACGCTGCACTGACCGGTGCCCATCAGATGGCCCTTCTCGAACATGCGGCCGATGGAGACCAGCAGTTGGCCGTGCTTCGCGTGCTCGTCGGGGGCGCCCGGGTCGGCCGGCACGTACAGGCCCGGCACGCCGAACATGCCGGTCGCCCGGACCGTGTCGATCAGCGTGTTGAGGACCACCGCGGGTTCCTCACGGCTGGTGTCCCGAGTCGACTGGGCCTGGTATCCGACGGCGTCGACGCCCTTGTCGGTCCCCTCTCCGTCGGTCCGCTCCTTGATCTGCTCGGTGGGGTCGCCCTGGGTGAAGTCGATCGGGATGGCCCCGATCTCCTCCGCCTTGGCGAGCCGCTCGGGCACCCGGTCGACGACGAACACCCGCGCCGCGCCGCGCAGCAGCGCTGAGTAGGCGGCCATCAGCCCCACCGGCCCGGCACCGAACACGGCCACGCTCTCGCCGGTGGAGACCTGGGCGAGTTCGCACCCGTGGTACCCGGTCGGGAAGATGTCGGCGAGCAGGACGAAGTCGGTCTCGAACTCGTCACCCGGGGGCAGTTTCAGGCAGTTGAAGTCGGCGTAGGGAACCCGCAGCTTCTCGGCCTGCCCGCCGGGGTACGGGCCCATCGCCACGTAGCCGTAGGCGCCGCCGGCGAAGCCCGGGTTGACGGTCAGGCAGAACCCCGTCTTGCCGTCCACGCAGTTCTTGCAGAAGCCGCAGGCGACGTTGAACGGCATCACGACGCGGTCCCCCTTCTTGAGGGAGGTCACGCCGGACCCGGTCTCCTCGATGATGCCGAGGTTCTCGTGTCCGAAGATGATGCCGGGCTCCGCTGCCGTGCGGCCCTCGTACATGTGCAGGTCGGACCCGCAGATCGCGCTCGACGTGACGCGTACGATCACGTCGTTCGGATGCTGGATTCGAGGATCTTCGACCTCCTTCACCCGCACCTGGTACGGCTTCTCGTAGACGACGGCTTTCACCTCGGTCACCTCCGCGTCGAACGCTGGATGAGGCGGTGCCGAACGGGCCCCGACCCGGGGACGGACAAGTGCGACCGCGGCCTCGGCTGCGCCGCGGCCCGGATGCTCTCGCTTCACCGCCGGATGGTTCGAACAGTTCCAGAAAACGCCCCTGCGGCACCGCCTGCAACCGCTCACCGGGGCCCCGGAAACCCGCGCCGGCGAGCGGACCGCGAGGCGGGAGGCGGCGTGCCCGGACCGGATCCGCGGGGGCCGCCCGCGCGGCGGAGGTGCCGGCATGCGCCGGCTCCCCCGGGGCATCCGGTACGGGACGTCGTCCCGCGGCCCGCCGCCGCGGCCGCGCGCACGACGGGACGGGCCGTCCGCCAGGCCCCGGCTCCGGCGCGGGCCACCGCGGCCGGCCCGCGCCGGCGAACGCCGGAGGCTGTCCGGCGGACCGCGGTCACGGCCGTTCGGGCCCGCCGGGAACGTTCGGGCCGCACGGCACGTACTCTTGACAGCAGTAGGACCGCTCTCACGAAGGACTGAACGACACTGGGCAAGCGACAGCCCGAAGGCCCGCCGCCCGCACCCGCGGTGCAGCGCATTCGACTGCGCTACACCAAGCGCGGCCGCCTCCGGTTCACCAGCCACCGTGACTTCCAGCGCGCCTTCGAGCGTGCGCTGCGCCGTGCCGAGGTGCCGATGGCGTACTCGGCGGGGTTCACTCCGCACCCCAAGGTGTCCTACGCCAATGCCGCACCCACCGGCACGGGCAGTGAGGCGGAGTACCTGGAGATCGCGCTCACCGAGCCGCGTGACCCCGAGCGCCTGCGCGTCCTCCTCGACGAGTCGCTGCCCGCCGGGCTGGACGTCGTCGAGGCGGTCGAGGCCCGCACGCCGGGACTCGCCGACCGGCTGACGGCTTCCGTGTGGGAGCTGCGGCTGGACGGCGTGGAACCGGCCGAGGCCGCGCGCGCGGTCGAGGCCTTCAACCGGGCCGGGACCGTCGAGGTGCAGCGCCTGACCAAGAACGGCATGCGCACCTTCGACGCCCGCCCGGCCGTCGCGCACCTGGAGAGCGCCGAAACGCAGAGTGACCCGGCTGATAGGCCGGGCGACCAGGCCTGTGCGATACTGCGCCTGGTTGTTCGGCACGTGACGCCTGCCGTACGACCCGACGACGTCCTGTCCGGTCTCCGCGCCGTGGCCGACCTGGCGCCGCCGGTCCCCGCAGCGGTGACCAGGCTGGCGCAGGGGCTGCTCGATGAAGAGACCGGCACGGTGACCGACCCGCTCGCGCCCGACCGCGAGGCAGCGACGACCGCGCCGGAGACGGCCGCCGCCACTGCCGCCGCGACAGCGCCCGCGTAGGACGGTTCCGCGTCAGGGACGGACGTCGAAGCGCCGCCCTCGTACTCGGGAGCCACCTGGGTCGGGCAGCGCACCGACCAGAAGACTTTCGCCAGGCCGTACCGACAAGGCGTACGGAACCGGCGAGACAGGACACAGAAAGCTCCCGTGTGGCGCTCGCGCCCCGGACGGCGGCACCGCGCACCGCGCGAGCCGCGGACGTCAACGGCGGATCGACGCCGGACCGGGCGCGGCGCCCGGGAGCCCGACGGGAGATACGCCCGCATGCTCGAGCCGAACGAAACCACCGGGCCCGTGACGGGGTCCGAACAGAACACCCCCAGCGACACGCTGCCCCCGCGCCGCCGGCGCCGCGCCGCGTCCCGCCCGGCGGGCCCGCCCGCCGGGCAGGGCTCCGAGGAACTCGGCGAGGCGGGCGCGCCCACCGTCGCCGAGGTCGTCGCGCCGGCCATACCGGTCGCCGACCCCGCCGACCTCGTGGAAGACCAGGCGGACGCGACCGCCGAAGCGGAGGAGATCGAGGCCGCCGCGGCCACCGGAGCGCTGGAGAGCGCCGAGGGCGCCGTCGCCGCCGAGACCGCCGGGGCGCTTCAGCCCGCCGGCGCCGAAGAGCCGCCCGCCGCGCCGGCACGGCGCACGCGTCGGCGTGTCGCGGCGCCTGCCGGGACCCCCCGGGCCGCCCAGGGCGACGCGGCCGCCGAGACGGTCCTGCCCGCGGCAGGCGACCGGACGACGGCCGCCGCCGAGGACGCGGCGCGGACGCCCGGCGACGGCACGTCCGCCGGTTCCGTCGAGTCCGGCGACGCCGCCGCTCCGCCTCGTACCCGCCGCCGCGCCACCCGGCGCGCCGCCGCACCCGCCGGTGCCCCTGCCGCCGCCGAGACCGCCGAGACGGTGGTCCCCGCCGCGAGCGCGGAGAGCACCGGGGCCCGCGCCGCCTCGCCCGTCACCACCGCCGAGGAGTCCGCAGCGGACGCGGCCGAGGCGCCCGCGGACGCCCCGGCCGCCGGACGGACCCGCCGCCGTGCGACACGCCGTGAGTCCGCCCCCACCGGCGCCCCCGAGCCCGCCGCGACCGCCGAGACCGTGGAGGCGGCCCCGGCGGCCGAGGCCGCGGCGAGCCCCGTGCCGGAGATCGCCGCCGAGGCGCCGGCCGCCGAGCGGACCGCCGGAACCACCGAGACAGCCGGGGCCACCGAGGACGAGGCTCCGCGCCGGAGCCGCCGCCGTGCCACCCGCCGCGCGGCCGCGCCCGCCGGGGAGCAGGCGCCCGAGGCCGCTCCGGCCGCAGGGACCGCCGACACCCCCGAGCCCGCCGCCGCGACGTCTTCCGGCGGGGAGGACGAGGCCGAGGCGGCCGCCCCGCCGGCCAAGGCCACCCGGTCCCGCAGGGCGGCCCGCGAGCCGAGGACGCCGACCTTCGCGGCCCCCGCCGCCGAGGCGCCCGCCGAGGCGCCGCAGGCCGCCCCCGCCGGCGAGACCCCCGCAGCCGAGGAGGCCGCGGAGGAGTCCGGTCCGCGCCGTGCCCGGCGCCGGGCCGTACGCCGTGCCGCCACCGGGTTCGCCGAGCCGGCCCGGTCCGCCGCCGGTGAGTCCGCCGAGGAGGAGACCCCGCGCCGGCCCGAGCGTCCCGCCGTGGCCGTGTTCCAGCCGCCGGTCTTCGCCGAGCCGAAGTTCCAGACGCCGGAGCGCGCCGCCGCCGAGGCCGCCGCCGAGGCGGCCGGTGCCCACGAGGTCCCGCAGCAGCAGGCCGCGAGCGAGCAGGTCGAGCAGACCGAGCAGACCGGTTCCCGCCGTCGTCGCCGTCGCCGCGGTGCCGGGGACGGTGAGGAGCCCGAGAAGCAGGCCGTCGAGGTTCCCGTCGAGCCCCCCGCCGAGGAGACCGAGGAGGCGGAGGAGTCCGCCGAGAGCGAGGACACCGACGACACCGAGGACGGCGAGGAGGGCGGCACCCGCCGTCGCCGCCGTCGCGGTGGCCGTCGCCGCCGTCGCGGCGAGTCCGCGGACTCCGGCGGTGACGAGGAGGCGGACGAGACCGACGATGTCGCCGCCGAGCAGGCCGCGCAGGACGCCGAGGACACCGCCGAGCAGGCCGAGCAGGACCGCGAGGAGGACGAGGAGGCCGACCCGGACGGGGGCCGTGACGAGCACCCGGGCGCCGGCGGCTCCAGCAACAGCCGCCGTCGCCGTCGTCGCCGCCGCCGTGCCGGCGACGGGTCCGGCGACGCCGAGACGTCCACCGACGACCCGGAGCGCACCGTCGTCAAGGTGCGCGAGCCGCGCAAGCCCGCCGAGCCGTCCGACGAGGTGCAGTCCATCAAGGGCTCGACCCGTCTGGAGGCGAAGAAGCAGCGCCGCCGCGAGGGCCGTGAGCAGGGCCGCCGTCGCGTCCCCATCATCACCGAGGCCGAGTTCCTGGCCCGCCGCGAGGCCGTCGAGCGCGTGATGGTCGTCCGCCAGCACGGCGACCGCACGCAGATCGGCGTCCTGGAGGACGGCGTGCTCGTCGAGCACTACGTCAACAAGGAGCAGTCGACCTCGTACGTCGGCAACGTCTACCTCGGCAAGGTGCAGAACGTGCTGCCGTCGATGGAGGCCGCCTTCATCGACATCGGCAAGGGCCGCAACGCCGTCCTGTACGCCGGCGAGGTCAACTTCGAGGCCCTGGGCATGTCGGGCGGCCCGCGCCGCATCGAGTCCGCCCTGAAGTCCGGGCAGTCCGTGCTCGCCCAGGTCACCAAGGACCCGATCGGGCACAAGGGCGCCCGCCTGACCAGCCAGGTCTCCCTCCCGGGCCGCTACCTCGTGTACGTCCCCGAGGGCTCGATGACCGGCATCAGCCGCAAGCTGCCCGACACCGAGCGGGCCCGGCTGAAGGCCATCCTCAAGAAGGTGGTCCCCGAGGACGCGGGCGTCATCGTGCGCACCGCCGCCGAGGGCGCCACCGAGGAGGAGCTGCGCCGCGACGTCGAGCGGCTGCAGGGGCAGTGGGAGGACATCCAGAAGAAGGCCAGGAGCGGCGGCGCGAACGCGCCGACGCTGCTGTACGGCGAGCCGGACATGACCGTCCGGGTCGTGCGCGACATCTTCAACGAGGACTTCTCCAAGGTCGTCGTCAGCGGTGACGAGGCGTGGGAGACGATCCACGGCTACGTCTCGCACGTCGCGCCGGACCTCGCGCCGCGCCTGCAGCGCTGGACCAGCGAGGTCGACGTCTTCGCCACCCACCGGATCGACGAGCAGCTCGCCAAGGCGCTGGACCGCAAGGTGTGGCTGCCCAGCGGCGGTTCGCTGGTCATCGACCGGACCGAGGCGATGGTCGTCATCGACGTCAACACCGGCAAGTTCACCGGTCAGGGCGGCAACCTCGAGGAGACGGTCACCAGGAACAACCTGGAGGCGGCCGAGGAGATCGTGCGCCAGCTGCGGCTGCGCGACCTCGGCGGCATCATCGTGATCGACTTCATCGACATGGTCCTGGAGTCCAACCGCGACCTGGTGCTGCGTCGCCTGCTGGAATGCCTGGGCCGCGACCGCACCAAGCACCAGGTGGCCGAGGTGACCTCGCTGGGCCTGGTGCAGATGACCCGCAAGCGGGTCGGCCAGGGACTGCTCGAGTCGTTCTCGGAGACCTGCGTCCACTGCAACGGCCGCGGTGTGATCGTGCACCTGGAGCAGCCGTCGGCCGGCGGCAACGGCGGCAAGCGCCGCAAGCGCGCCCGTGCCGGTGCCGAGCAGCCGCACGAGCACGAGACGGCCGTGGTGTCCACCCCGACCGCCGAGGAGGAGGCGGAGGCGGAGGCCGAGCTCACCGCCGAGGCCATCGCCGAGCCGGTCGCCCTGCCGTCGCCGGAGTTCGCTCCGGACGAGGAGCTGTACAGCAGCGTCGCCGAGGCGGAGGCCGCGGCGTCCCGCGGCCGCGGCCGGCGGCGGGCGAGCCGGCGGGCGTCGGCTCCCGCGGGCACGCCTAGGGCCGGCGCCGACGGCGGCCCGGTGGCCCCGACGGCGCAGCAGGTCACCGCCGAGGAGGAGGCCGAGCGCCCGGTGCGGCCGGAGCCGGCCGCCGAGGCGAAGGCCGAGCCCGCGGCCGCCGAGGACCCCGTCGTCGCGGAGCGGCCCGACTCCGCGCCGGCCGAGGAGGAGACCGCGGCCGCGCCGGCCGAGGAGGCGCCCAGGGGCCGTGGCCGGCGTCGCGCGACCCGCAAGGTGTCGGCCCCGGCCGGCTCCCCGGCGGGTGCCGAGGCGGCCGTGGTGACGGTGCCCGAGTCCGCGCCGAGCGCCGCCGGGCCGGAGGCCGCCGAGGCCCCGGCCGAGGAGCCGCAGGCTCCGGCCGAGGCGCCCGCCGAGAGCGCCGCCCCGGCCCGCCCGCGTCGCCGTGCGGTGCGCAAGGCCACCGCGCCGACCGCACCCGAGGAGGCGGCCGTCGTGGTCGTCCCGTCGGCGGCGGGCACCGCGTCCGAGGACCGGGCCCCGGCTCCCGCCGAGGCGGGGGCCCAGGTCCCGGCCGAGGGGACCGTCCCGGCCGAGGCACCGGCTGAGGAGGCCGCCATCGCCGAGGCTTCGGCTGACGAGGCCGCCATCGCCGAGGCTTCGGCCGAGGAGGCCGAGGCAGCGGCGCCCGCGAAGAAGGCGGCCCGCAAGACCGCCAAGAAGGCGACGGCGAAGAAGGCCGCCACCAAGAAGGCGACGGCGAAGAAGACCGCCGCGAAGAAGACGACGGCCAAGAAGACCGCCGCGAAGAAGACGACCGCCAAGAAGGCGGCGGCGAAGAAGACGGCGCCGGAGGCGTCGGCCTCCGCGGAGGACTGACTGGCCCTCGCCCTCGCGGCGTCGCAAGCGGGACCAGCGCGGGGCACCGGTGAACCCACCGGTGCCCCGCCGGCATGTCCGGCCCGCAGCCGCCGCCGTCCGGCCCGGGGCCCCGAACCGCAGTCGCCCCCGGGCGCCCGGCGCCCGCTCCGCTGCGCTCGCGTGGAAACGCCGTGCGGTGCGGGCGGATTGTCCTGGTACCTCCGCTGCGGGAGTCGTGCGGCGGCGCGTGGCCGCACGCCCCGGATGCCCGACGCCCGGCACGCGCCGCTCTGCGCCCGATGCCCGGCGCCCGGTGCGCTTCGCCCGGCGTCCGGCACGCCGCGCCCGGCGTCCGGCGCGCACGCTCCAGGCTCGGCTGCGCTCGCGTGGAAACCCCCTGCGGTGCGGGCGAATTGTCCCGGTTCACCCGCTCCGGGGGCCGCGCGGCGGGGCCCGGTCGCACGCGCCGGGCGCCGCCGGCCGAGCGCACCGGCACCCTGTCCGAACCTCCTGCTCACGAACCGGTCACGATCGCGTGTCGGCTGTGACCTGACGGGCGCCAAGCTGAGGTGTTTCCGTTGCAACCCTGGGAAAAGCGCGTCCAGCCGTGCTGGTAACGTGGCTTCGGTCCCGGCAGGTGCTGACCGCACGCCGGGTCGCAGCCGGGGTGCACACCCGCTCCACACCGTCCGCACAACGGCTGTCTTCTCGCAAGGACTATCTGTGGGGGCAGGTCTTCCGCGAAAGCCGTTCGCCGCACAGGCATTGGCGAACTTTCAGGGATGTGGACGCGCGCTGCGCACCGTTCCGTCCCGGCCCATGTACAACGTGGCGCCCGCGGAGGTCGCCGAAGAGGAGGGGGATGTCGTGAGCGACACCCATGAGATACCAGCCGCCAGGCCCGTCATCGGGGACGAGGAGATCGAGGCCGCGGTGCGCGTGCTGCGCAGCGGCCGCGTCGTGCAGGGCCCCGAGGTGGCCGCCTTCGAGACGGAGTTCTCGGAGCTGGTGGCCGAGCGGCACTGCGTCGCGGTGAACTCCGGCACCTCCGCGCTGCACCTGGCCCTGATGGCACTCGGCCTGGGCCCGGGCGACGAGGTCATCGTCCCGTCGTTCTCCTTCGCCGCCTCCGCGAACGCCGTGCGGCTGGTGGGTGCCGACGTCGTCTTCGCCGACATCGACGCGGACACCTTCTGCCTGGACCCGGCGGCCGTCGAGGCCGCCCTCACGCCGCGCACCGCCGCGATCATGCCGGTGCACCTGTACGGCCACCCGGCGGCCATGGACCAGATCATGGCCATCGCCGAGAAGCACGGCCTGGCCGTCGTCGAGGACGCCTGCCAGGCGCACGCGGCCTCCCTGCACGGCACCCCGGTCGGTGCCTTCGGCGCCGCCGGGACGTTCAGCTTCTACCCGACGAAGAACATGCACGCCCTCGAGGGCGGCATGGTCAGCACGGCCGACGCGGAACTCGCCCGCACCCTGCGCCTGCTGCGCAACCAGGGCATGGAGCAGCGCTACGCCAACGAGATCGTCGGCGCCAACATGCGCATGACCGACGTCGCCGCCGCGATCGGCCGCGTCCAGCGGGCCAAGCTCCCCGCCTGGACCGAGCAGCGCATCGCCAACGCCGCGTACCTGACGGAGCACATCACCGCCGGGAACGTGGTCACGCCGAAGGTCGCCGAGGGCGCCCGGCACGTCTACCACCAGTACACCGTGCGCGTCCGGGGCGACCGGGACGCCGCCATGGCCCGCCTCGCCGAGGCCGGCATCGGCAACGCCGTGTACTACCCGACGCCGATCCACCGGCTGAAGCCGTACTGGGAGCCGGACCAGAAGGCCGGCCGCACCTGGGACCTGCCCGAGACGGAGCGCGCCGCCGCCGAGGTCGTGTCGCTGCCCGTCCACCCGGCCCTGTCCCAGGCGGACCTGGAGCGCATCGTGGCCGCCGTGAACGCACTGGGGGAGCAGCTGTGACCACCGGATCCCTGCGGGCCGGCCTCGTCGGCCTCGGTTCCATGGGCCGTCACCACGCCCGGGTGCTGTCCGGGCTGGACGGCGTCGACTTCGTCGGAGCCGTCGACCCGATGGGCGACAAGCACGGCGCCGCCCACGGCGCTCCCGTCCTCAGCACCGTCGAGGAGCTGATCGACCTCGGTGTGGACTACGCCGTCGTCGCCTGTCCCACGGCACTGCACGAGGAGGTCGGCCTGGCGCTCGCCGAGGCCGGTGTCTGCGCGCTCATCGAGAAGCCGGTCGCCGACACGGTCGAGGGCGCGCGCCGCCTCGTCGAGGCCTTCGAGTCGCGCGGCCTGGTGGCCGGCGTCGGCCACATCGAGCGGTGCAACCCCGCGCTGCGTTCGCTGCGGGCCCGGCTGGAGGCCGGCGAGCTCGGTGACGTCTTCCAGGTCGTCACCCGCCGCCAGGGCCCCTTCCCGCACCGCATCGCCGACGTCGGCGTGGTCAAGGACCTCGCCACGCACGACATCGACCTCACCGGCTGGGTGACGGGCCGCCAGTACGTGTCCATCGCCGCGCACACCGTCTCCAAGAGCGGCCGCGAGCACGAGGACATGGTCTCCGCGGTCGGCCGCCTCGACGACGGCACCATGGTCAACCACCTCGTGAACTGGCTGAGCCCGCTCAAGGAGCGCTTCACCTCGGTCACCGGCGAGCGCGGCTGCTTCATCGCCGACACCCTCACGGCGGACCTGACGTTCCACTCCAACGCCGCGGTGGCGACGGAGTGGGAGGCGCTGCAGGCCTTCCGCGGCGTGTCCGAGGGCGACATGATCAGGTACGCGATCCAGAAGCGCGAACCGCTCCTGGTGGAGCACGAGTTGTTCCGGGACGCCGTACTCGGCAAGGAACAGGACATCTGCACCCTGCGCCAGGGTCTGCGCACGGTGGAGGTGGCGGCGGCGGTGCTGGAGTCGGCCGCCGACGGCAGTACCGTCTTCATCGACCGCGAAGAGCACACGGCTGCCCGATAGGCTCCGGCGCGCGCCACCGTTGCTCCCCGGCCCCCCTTCGCCCAAGGGGGGCCGCACTCCTGTACCACCCGGAGGAAGTACCTGATGGAATCCCGTGCTCGCAGGCCGAGGCTGGCAGTGATCGTCGCCAACGGCATCACGGGCGACTCTCGTGTGCAGAAGACCGCTGTCGCTGCGGCACGAGACGGCTGGGACGTGACCCTCATAGGCCGGAGCGACACCAAGCGCGTCCAGCGGTCGAAGATGGGGCCGATCGAGGTGATCCGGGTACCCGTCGGATCGGACTACATGCGCGGGGTGAAGGCGCGCCGCGCACGCACGCTGCGGGCGACGGCCACGCAGTTCCACCTCCCGGACCAAGCGGCCCTGAACCGCTACACCGCCGCCTACAAGGCCTGGGTCCGCCAGAAGTCGGCCGAGAGCAACTGGGCCGGCGCCCCGCGCCGTACGTCCATCAAGGCGCTGCTTCGGGCCCGCCGCTCGGTGCACCGGCTGCGCGTCCAGGCGTACAAGTGGGAGCAGCGGCGCAGGCCCAAGGACCCGGCCCCGGTGCGGGACTGGCGCCTCGACTGGCCGCAGGTGGTGGACCTGGACCTCGCCTTCGGCCCGGTGATCGAGGAGGTCGAGCCGGACGTCATCCACGCCAACGACGTGACGATGATCGCCACGGCCGCGCTCAGCGCCGCCCGGCTGCGGGCCCGCGGCCACCAGTGCGCCTGGCTGTACGACGCGCACGAGTACGTCCGCGGCGTGGAGTGGCCCAACCCCCGCCAGGCCTACGCGCTGCCCGCGGTGGAGGCCGAGTTCATCGGCCGCGCCGACGCGGTCGTCACCGTCTCCTCGCAGCTGGCGGAGCTGCTGAAGAAGGACCACAAGCTGTCCGAGCTGCCGCTGGTGGTCGGCAACGCGCCGGTCCGCGAGGTGATCGGCGGCGGCAGCACGGCCTCCTCGGTGCGGGAGGCCTGCGGTCTTGGCCCCGACGTGCCGCTGATGGTCTACTCGGGCTGGATCGGCCCCGAGCGCGGCGTGGACGCCGTCATCGACGGCCTGCCGGAACTGCCCGGGTTCCATCTCGCCCTGGTCCACGGCCGGATGACACCGCTGCTGGAGCAGCTGCTCGCGCGCGCCGAGGCGCTCGGCGTACGCGACCGGATCCACCTGGTGCCCTACGTGCCGCAGCACGAGGTCGCCGACTACCTGTCCTCCGCGGACCTCGGCCTCACCCCCTTCCGGCGCGTGCCCAACTGCGAGGTGTCGCTGCCGACGAAGGTCCCCGAGTACCTCCAGGCCCGGCTGCCCCTGGTCACCAGCGACGTGAAGGTCATCAAGGCGTACGTCGAGAAGCACGGCCTGGGCGAGGTGTGGACCTGGGACGACCCGAAGACGTTCGCCGAGGCCGCCGCCCGGGCCATGGAGAACCGCGACAGGCTCGCCGCCGCGATCACCGAGGACGTCCTCACCGACCTGTCCTGGGAGGCGCAGAGCGGCAAGCTGCTGCAGCTGTACCGCGAGCTGTCGAAGAAGACCCCGCCCGGCCCCCGGCCCGAGGTGTCGTGGACGGTGCAGGAGACGCCCGACGCCGTGCGCACGGCGGACACCACCGGTGCCGACGGCAGGCCGCTGTGGCGGAAGATCGGCGACACCCGCGTCCGGCTGGGCCTCGGCCCCGCCAACTACGCGGGCCAAGGCGCCGCGTTCGCACAGGCCATCACGCGCCTGAACCCGGACGTGTCCGCCGAGGTCGTGATGAACAAGCGGCCGGAGTCCTTCGACTACCCGGCGGACGTCTACGTCGACGCCGACCGGCTGCGCGACCTCGACGTGCAGATGCAGCAGATGGAGCGGGTCATCGGCCGCTTCACGCACCTGCTCGTCGACGCCTTCATGCCGGTGTTCGGCCACCTCAACGGCACGTCCATAGCCGGCGACCTCGACGCGCTGAAGCAGGCCGGCATCAAGGTGGCACTGCTCGCGCACGGCAGCGAGATCCGCCACCCCGGCAACCACATGGCGCGGCACCCGTACTCGCTCTTCCATGACGCCCCCGACGGCATCGCGAAGAGGCTGCAGGCCAAGGCCGAGCTGAACAAGCGGATCGCGTCCGAAGCGGGCCTGCCGCTCTACGTGACGACGCCGGACCTCCTGGAGGACCTGCCGACGGCGAAGTGGGCGCCGCTGGTGGTCGACGTCGACAGCTGGGCCACCGACCGCCCGGTCATGGAGCGCAAGCGCCCGCTGGTGCTGCACGCCCCGTCCAAGCGGTGGACCAAGGGCACCGACCGGATCATGCCGGTGCTCACCGAACTGCACGACGCGGGAATCATCGAGTTCCGGCTCGCCGAGGGCATCCCGTGGGCGCAGATGCGCGACCTCGTGCAGAGCTGCGACCTCGTGCTCGACCAGTTCACCACCGGCAGCTACGGCACCTTCGCCGTGGAGGCGATGGCCGCGGGCAAGCCCGTCGTGGCCTACATCAGCGACGGGGTCAAGGCCACGACCGACGGTGCCCTGCCCATCGTCAGCGCCACTCCCGACACCCTCCGCGAGGTCGTGGAGGGCCTGGTGGCCGACCGCGAGGGCACGGCCCGCATCGGCCGGCAGTCCGTCGAGTTCGCCCGGACCTACCACGACGGCACCTGGACCGCCCAGGTCCTGGGCGGTTTCCTGAAGTGACCGGTTCAGAAAGGCTGTTCATGGAAGCGCAGAGCGCCGACGCGCCCCGGCCGGCCAAGGGCCGAGTCGTGATGCTGGTCGACAACAACGTCCAGAACGACTCGCGGGTGCAGAAGGCGGCCGAGTCCGCGGCGGCCGCCGGCTGGGACGTGGTGCTGCTCGGCCTGGTCCGCTCCGGCAGCGGGCGCAGCTGGAAGCTCGGCGACGCCGAGGTCCGGCTGCTGCCGCTGAAGACGCCGCTGGCCAAGCGGCACGCCGAACGGCACCGCTCGCCGCTGCGCCGTCCCTTCGCCTACCCGCCGGGACCGATGTCGGCCTACCGCCGGCAGTGGGCCAAGGCCTGGCGGGCGGACGTGGCCACCCGCAGGGCCGCCCTGAAGGTGGCGCCGCAGGCCGTCGGCGGCCCGGCGTTCCGCCGGGTCGAGAAGCTGCGCCTCCTCGCGGCCGGGCCGCTGTCCAGGTTCATGCAGAAGTGGGTCGAGTTCCGCGCCCGCCAGACCGGCCAGGCGCAGAAGGCGGGCCGCGCCCTGCGCGGGCCGCTCGACCGGGCCTTCACCGCCCTGTGGAAGACCGTCAAGGGCAGGCGCGCCTGGCGTCGCCTGGAACCGGTCCTGTGGGACTACGAGCTGACGTACGGCAAGGAGATCGACGCCCTCAAGCCCGACCTCATCCACGCCAACGACTTCCGGATGCTCGGCGTCGGCGCCCGCGCCGCGATACGGGCGCGCGCCAAGGGCCGCCCGGTCAAGCTGGTGTGGGACGCGCACGAGTACCTGCCCGGTGTCCGCCCGTGGGAGGACAACGCCCACTGGATCCCCGGCAACACCGCCCACGAGAGCGAGTACGCCCCGTTCGCCGACGCCGTGGTCACCGTCTCCGACGGCCTGGCCGACCTGCTCAGGGAGCGTCACGGCCTCTCGGAGCAGCCGACCGTCGTCCTGAACGCCCCCGACCGCCCCGTCGAGCGGGACCCGGTGCTCGAGGACACCGAGCCGGAGCCGGACCTGCGGGCCCTGTGCGGCATCGGGCCGGACGTCCCGCTGGTCGTCTACAGCGGCTCGCCCGGCCCGCAGCGCGGCCTCGGCGACATGGTGGAGGCCCTGCCGAAGCTCGAGGGCGTGCACATGGCGTTCGTCGTCCCCGCACCGGCGGCCGCCTACATCCAGGGCCTGCTGCGGCGCGCCCAGGAACTCGGCGTCGGCGACCGGCTGCACGCCGTCCCGTACGTCAAGCACTGGCAGGTCGTCCGCTTCCTGTCCGCGGCGGACGCCGGCTGCATCCCGATCCACCACTGGCCCAACCACGAGATCGCCCTCATCACGAAGTTCTTCGAGTACTCGCACGCCCGGCTGCCGCTGGTGGTGAGCGACGTGAGGACGATGTCGGAGGTGACCCGCTCCACGGGCCAGGGCGAGGTGTGCCGGGCCGAGGACGTCGACGACCTCGTGCGCGCGGTCAAGGCCGTGCTGGCCGACCCGGGGAAGTACCGGGCCGCCTACGACAAGCCCGGGCTGCTCGACGCCTGGACCTGGGAGGCACAGGCCGAGGTGCTGGACGAGCTGTACACCCGGCTCGTCGCCAGATCCTCCGGGGCGGACTCATGAGCGGGCGGGTCCCCGACGTCACCGTCGTCGTGGCCGTCTACAACACCATGCCCTACCTCACGGAGTGCCTGAACTCCCTGCTGGGGCAGAGCATCGGCCGCGACCGGCTGGAGGTCGTGGCGGTCGACGACGGATCCACCGACGACAGCGGGCGCGAACTCGACCGGTTCGCGCAGCTGTACCCGGACACCGTCAAGGTGATCCACCAGGCCAACTCCGGTGGACCCGCCGCCCCCAGCAACCGCGCGCTGGAAGTCGCCACCGGCCGCTACGTGTACTTCATCGGCTCCGACGACTACCTCGGCGAGGAGGCCCTGGAGCGCATGGTGGCCTGCGCCGACACGGGGGAGGCGGACGTCGTCGTCGGCAAGATGGTCGGCACGAACGGCCGGTACGTGCACCAGGCGCTGTACAAGGACGGCAACCGGGACGTCAGCCTGTACGACTCCGCCCTGCCGTTCACCCTGGCCAACACCAAGCTCTTCCGCCGGGCCCTGGTGGAGAAGCACAAGCTGCGCTTCCCCGAGCACCTTCCCGTCGGCAGCGACCAGCCGTTCACCATCGAGGCCTGCGTGCGCGCGCGGAAGATCTCGGTGGTGGCCGACTACATCTGCTACTTCGCCGTCAAGCGCGGCGACGCCAGCAACATCACCTACCGGGCCGACCACCTGTCCCGGCTGCGCTGCACCGCCGAGATCATGGACTTCACGGCCGGTCTCCTCGAACCGGGCCCGCAGCGCGACGCCGTGCTGCGCCGGCACTTCACCTGGGAGCTCGCCAAGCTCGTCCAGGACGACTTCCCCGGCCTGGACCGCGCCCTGCAGGAGGAGATCTGCGCGGGCATCGCCAAACTCGCCGACGTCTACTTCACCGACGGCATCCGCGACGCCATGGACGTCAAGCGCCGGGTGCGCATCGCCCTGGCCCGGGCCGGCGCCGTCGACGAGCTGAGCGAGGCGATCACCGGCGAGAAGGAGCACGGCGCGCCCCCCTTCGTCGTCGAGGGCGACCGCGCCTACGCCCGCTACCCGGGCTTCCGCTCCCCAGGCGTGGGCCTGCCCGACCGCACGTACGAGCTGATCGGTGAGGCGGTCCCCGGCCGTCTCGCCGAGGGGACGGAGCTGCTGCGCTCCGGCTGGGAGCAGCCGGGCGACGGCCTGGTCTACACGGCGTCCGTGCGGCTGCCGGTCGTCGGCGACGTCGGCAGCGCCACCCTGCGGCTGGTGCAGGGCGCCATGCCGAAGTCCGCGAACAGGACCGGCGCCCGCAGGCTCCCCGCCGACCGAACGCTGCCCGCACCGGCCGGGGAGATCACGACGGAGCCCGCCGAGGACGGGGCCGCCACCGTGCTGCACGCCCGTGTCCCGCTGGAGAGGCGTACCGTCAGGCTGGGCGTCCGGGTGTACGTGGACGTCGCCGGTGAGACCTACGAGATCGCGGTGCGCGGCAAGGACAAGCCCATGCCGCTGGCCCGCCGCTGGGGCCGCGACGAGGACCCCTACCGTGGCTCCGCGATCGTCAACGACAAGGGCCGTGTGGTGATCGACACGGCCCGGATGCACCCGCCCAGGCGGGCCCTGGCCTACCGGGCCATGCGGCGCGTGGCCGGGAAGCTGAAGTCCCGTGCCGTCGGCTTGAAGTCGATCGGTGCCAAGAAGCCGAACGGTTCCAGAAGGAAGTAGCGACCGTCCATGAACATCTGTGTAGTAGCGCTCGGCAAGATCGGGCTTCCGCTGGCCGTGCAATTCGCGTCCAAGGGCCACCGGGTCATCGGCGCGGACGTCAACGAGAAGGTCGTCGAGCTGGTCAACGCCGGCGTCGAGCCCTTCCCCGGTGAGCACGACCTCGACGTCAAGCTCAAGCAGGCCGTCGACGCCGGTCTGCTGAGCGCGACCACGGACACCGCCGCCGCGGTCGCCGAGTCCGAGGCCGTCGTCGTGGTCGTCCCGCTGTTCGTCGACGCCGAGGGCGTGCCGGACTTCGGCTGGATGGACGCCGCCACGAAGGCGATCGCCCAGGGACTCAAGCCCGGCACGCTCGTCTCCTACGAGACCACGCTGCCGGTCGGCACCACCCGCACCCGGTGGGCGCCGATGCTGGCCGAGGGCTCGGGCCTGCGGGCCGGTGAGGACTTCCACCTGGTGTTCTCGCCGGAGCGTGTGCTCACCGGCCGGGTCTTCGCCGACCTGCGCCGCTACCCGAAGCTGGTCGGCGGCATCGACGAGGCGTCCACCGCCCGCGGTGTGGCGTTCTACGAGCAGGTCCTCGACTTCGACGAGCGCGACGACCTGCCCCAGCCGAACGGCGTGTGGGACCTGGGCACCGCCGAGGCCTCCGAGCTGGCCAAGCTCGCCGAGACGACCTACCGGGACGTCAACATCGGCCTGGCGAACCAGTTCGCGCGCTTCGCCGACGCCAACGGCATCGACGTCAAGAAGGTCATCGAGGCCTGCAACTCGCAGCCCTACAGCCACATCCACCAGCCGGGCATCGCCGTCGGCGGCCACTGCATCCCGATCTACCCGCGGATGTACCTGTGGAACGACCCGGCCGCCACCGTCGTGCGCTCCGCCCGCGAGGCGAACGCCGCGATGCCCGAGTACGCCGTCGATCTGCTCGCGGCCGCCTACGGCGACCTGCGCGGGGTCAACGTGCTGGTGCTGGGCGCGGCCTACCGCGGCGGGGTGAAGGAGACCGCCTTCTCCGGCGTCTTCCCGACCGTCGAGGCGCTCAAGGCGCGCGGCGCCGTCCCGTTCGTCTCGGACCCGATGTACACGGCCGACGAACTGACCGCGCTGGGCCTCGTGCCCCACCAGGGCGAGAAGGTCACCGCCGCGATCCTGCAGGCCGACCACGCCGAGTACCGCTCCCTGACCCCGGCCGATCTGCCGGACGTCACGGTTCTCGTCGACGGGCGCCGTACCACCGACCCGGAGGCCTGGAAGGGCGTCCGCCGCGTCGTCATCGGCGGCTGACGTTCACGGCACGAGGAAGGGCCCGTCCAGCCGGACGGGCCCTTCCTCGTGGATGCGGTCAGCTGCGGGCGTCGGCCGCCCGCCGGCGGGACTCCTTCTCCAGGGCGCTGCGCAGCCACCTCTGCGAGGGCTTCTCCACGAACCGGTGGACGAGCCAGGACAGCGCCAGCAGCGATGCCGTGGTGACGCCGAGCGTGGCCCAGGCGCCCAGGTACCCGTACAGGGTGCGGATCATCGCCCAGCCGAGCTCCTCGTGGAGCAGGTAGAGCGGGTAGACCAGCGCGCCCGCCGAGGCCAGCCACTTCCAGCCGATCCGGTCGAGCTTGTGCAGCGCGACGGCGAGGACCAGCAGGTAGAAGACGGTGACCAGCGCGAGGGCGAGGTAGGGGTCGCGGTCCATGCCCTCGTCGTGACGCAGATGGTCGGCGTGCTGGACGAGGTCGCTCTGCATCACGAGCCAGCTCGCCCCGAGCAGGCCCCACAGCTTGAGGTCGGGGCCGAAGCGGTACATCAGGTACATCGCGATGCCGGAGACGAACAGCGCGGTGTTCAGCGGCTGCGCGAAGATGCCGAGCAGGGGGACGTCGTCCTGCTGCACCAGGACGCTCGCGAGCAGCCACAGCCAGCAGAAGACGGAGACGCGGACGTAGTCCAGGCCCTTCCACAGGACGGCCAGGAAGATCAGGTAGAAGGTGAGCTCCACCCACAGGGTCCAGTAGGCGCCCACGAGGTGCCGGGCCGAGAGAGGCACCTGGAACATCGTCAGGTTCGTCAGCGAATCGCTGACGCTCGGCGCCTTGCGCGCGCCGTCGGGCAGCCCCCGCCAGACGAGGACGGCGACGACCACCGAGAACCAGTAGGCGGGGAAGAGCCGCAGGAAGCGGGCCCGCACGAACTGGCCCGGCGTGCGGTCCCAGGCGGACAGGCAGATGACGAAGCCGCTGATGATGAAGAACAGCTGGACGCCGTACGAGCCGTAGGAGGTGACCGGGAAGAGCCAGGGGAACAGCTCCTTGGGGTTCACACCCCAGTTCGCCCGCGTGGCCGCGTCGACACCGGTGAAGTGGAATATCAGCACGGAGAGCGCCGCCAGGACCCGCAGGGCGTCCAGCGCGTACAACCGGGGGGCCGGCGCCTTCGCGGGCGGCACGGAGCCGTGCGCGTCCGCCGCGTCACGGGGTGCCGGAACCTTGACGTCGGTCTGGGACATGTGAGGTCCTCGCTGTGTGTTCTGGGCGCCCGGACCGCGCGGCCCGGGCGCCGGTGAGGCCGGAGGACCGAAGGCTCCGGTGTCCCGGGCCACCCCCCGATGCCGCCTGCCCGCTCACTCCGCCTCGGCGAGCGTCCCCTCGGCCGTCTCCTTGTACAGTCGGCCGGACTTGGGGCACTCCCAGACCCCGGCCTCGCCCTCGCGCTCGACCAGGCGGACGCCCTCGTGGCCGACCCAGCCGATCTGCCGCGCGGGCACGCCGACGACGAGCGCGAAGTCGGGGACGTCCCTGGTGACGACCGCGCCGGCCGCGACCATGGCCCACCGGCCGATCCGGACCGGGGCCACGCACACCGACCGCGCGCCGATCGAGGCACCGTCGGCGATCTTCACGCCGACGGCCTCCCAGTCGCCGCCCCGCTTCTGCTTGCCCTCGGGGTCGACGGAACGCGGGTTGTGGTCGTTGGTGAGCACCACGGCCGGGCCGATGAAGACGCCGTCACCGAGTTCGGCGGGCTCGTAGACGAGCGCGTAGTTCTGCAGCTTGCAGTTGTCACCCATGCGCACACCCGAACCGACGTACGCGCCGCGACCGATGACGCACCCTTCGCCCAGGCGGGCGTCCTCACGGATCTGCGCGAGGTCCCACACGCTGCTTCCGGCGCCGATCTCGGCGCTCTCGTCGACCTGAGCGCTGGGCTGGACCCTGTAGTTCACTTCTCTGCCTTCCCCTGGTGCTTCGGCAGCGAGCATACGGGGGCCGCGTGTCCCGCAGGGCGGGGGCGTCGCCCCGCGGGTGCCGAAGACCGCCCCCCGGCGGGGCGGAGCCGTCGGCGGCATGGCGGCCCAGCCCCGGTCCTGTGTCCCCGGTGTGCGGCTTACGCGGGTTTTGTGAACGACCGGGGCGACCGGTGTGACCTTTGCCACGTTCGGCGGAACGAAATCTGCTATTGCATGTTCACCTCAAGTGACGGGATGATCCCTTGACCTTTTTTAGACCGTCTTTATCCACGGGGGGCCCGTGTCAAGGGTGGGGAAAATCTGGCGGCACAGTGCTGCCGTCGCGCTGACGGCAGCGCTGCTGACGGGGGGACTCGGAGCCGGCGGCACGCCGGCCGCGGCCGCCGTCGCGTGTCCTTCGGGAACCGAGTCCGACTTCAACGGGGACGGTGTCAGGGACACGGCGGTCGCCGATCCCGAGGCGAGCGACGACGGCGTGGCCAAGGCGGGTGCGGTGCACATCGTCTACGGCGGCGGCAAGGGCACGCTCACGCTCAGGCAGTCCCTCGACAACGTCCCGGGCGTGCCGGAGACGGGCGACCGGTTCGGCTTCTCGCTCGCCGTGTACGACGCCGACCTGGACGGCTGCAGCGACCTGGTGGTCGGCAACCCGTACGAGGACATCGGCACCGTGCCCGACTCCGGGTCCGTGCACGTCTTCTACGGCTCCACCAGCGGCCTGAACGCCGGCCGGGCCGTGAAGGAGTTCTACCAGGGCACCGACAAGCCGCTCGGCGGCGGCGCGGAGACCGACGACTGGGTCGGCTACGCGGTCGCGGCCGGCAAGACCTCGGCCGGCACGCCGTACCTGCTCATCGGCAGCCCCGGGGAGTCCGTCGGCACCGTCGACGACGCCGGTGCGTTCTACTACGTCAGCGGCACCGCGCAGACGGTCGTCTTCGTCAGCCAGGACACCGACAAGGCCGGCGCCGTGTCCGGCGTCGCCGAGCAGGACGACCGCTTTGGCTCCACCCTCGCCGCGACCCCGACCCACTTCGCGGTCGGCACGCCCGGCGAGGCACTGGGCACCACGACCTTCGCGGGCGGCGTGGCCTGGTTCAACCACACGCTGACCTCCGGCTATCCGAAACCGCTGGGCGGACTCGGCCAGGACCAGGACACCATCAGCGGGGCCGAGGAGGTCGGCGACCAGTTCGGCGCCGCCCTGGCCATGGTCCCCTACCGGCCCTCCGGCGCGACCTCCACCACCGAGTCGCTGCTCGCGGTCGGCGTCCCCGGCGAGGACCTGTCGACGACCGTCGACGCGGGTGCCGTGCAGATCTTCCGCCTCACCGCGAGCGGCAGCTTCTCCGAGGTCGCCTGGATCGACCAGAACAGCGCGGACGTCGACGGCGAGGCCGAGGCCGGCGACTTCTTCGGCCGGCGCCTGGCCGCCGTCAACACCTCCCCGAACGCGACGTCCACCGCGACGACGACCCGGCTCGCGATCGGCGTGCCCGGTGAGGAGTCGTCCGAGGAGCACGCGGACGAGGGCGGCGTCCTCGTCGTGCCGATGGTCGGCGCCGCCGGCGGCTCCGACCAGTGGATCGACCCCGGCTACGGCATCCCGTCCACCCCCGCGCCGCGCATGCTCACCGGCCTGTCCCTGGGCGGCACCTCCGCGCTGCTGTACGTCGGGGTGCCCTACGGGCCGGCCGAAGGCAGGGCCGTCTACGGCTTCCCGTGGAACGTGGCCTCCGGCGGTGCCCCGACGCTGACGATCAAGCCCGGTGAGGGCGGCCTCCCGGCGGACGGTGTCGCCTTCGGCACCACCGTGCGCTGACGAGGTCCCGCACCGTCGTGGGGCCCGGCCGCCGGGTCCCACGACGACCACCACGGGGCGTCCCCCACGAACCGGCCGCGACGCACACCGTCCCGGGCCTCCCGTGGCGGACCGCCTCCGGCGACCCGGGCCGACGGACCCGCCGGCCCGGCGGGGGCGGCCTCCCCGTGGCCGCCTTCGGCGCGGCCGTGCGGTGAGCACCCGCCGGCCCCCTGACCCCTCACGCCGGACCGGGCGGTCCGGCGATCGGAACTCCGAGACGACCGACACGATGCAACTGGGGAGTGGACGCGTGTCCGCAGACAGACAGAGACCGGTACGGCGAGCCGTGCTGCTGCGCGCCGCCGTGGCGGCCGCCGTCACCGGTGCGGTGGTGGCGGGTGGCATGGCGGTCCTGCCGGGCGACGCCCCGGCGCGGGACCAGGCGCCGGTCGCCGCGGGCCGGCCGGCGCAGACCGAGCAGCAGGCCCTGGAACTGGCCAGGAAGAGCGGCAAGAAGGCCGAGGTCGTCGGACTGCGCACCGAGCGCAGGGAGATCTTCGCCGAGCCCGACGGCACCTTCACCGCCCGTGAGTACACCGAACCCGTCCGCACCGTCCGGGACGGCGCGTGGGTCGACATCGACGCGACGCTGGTGAAGCACGCCGACGGCACCTGGGGTCCGAAGGCCGCCACCGTGGACCTGAGCCTCTCCTCGGGCCAGGCGGGCAAGCCGTTCGTGACGATGCGGCGGGCCGGCCGCGAGTTCGCCCTGAGCTGGCCGTACGGCAAGCTGCCCGCGCCGCGGGTCGACGGGGACACCGCCACCTACCCCGACGCCCTGCCCGGCGTCGACCTGACCGTGCGCGCCGAGGCCGACGGGTTCGGCCATCTGCTGGTCGTCAGGACGCCCGAGGCGGCGGCGAACCCGAAGCTGGCCCGGCTCGACCTCGGCATGACGACCGACGGCCTGAAGGTCGCCGAGGACGCCACCGGCGCGATCGTCGCCGAGGACTCCGCCGTGGGCGGCACCGTCTTCCAGGCCGGCAAGCCGGCGATGTGGGACTCGGCGGCCGTCGCCGAGGCCGCGGCGAGACGGCAGGGCCCCAGGGCCGTGACGAAGGCCCTGAAGTCCGCGGCGGCCGGGGCCGGCGAGACCGCCGCGGCGACCGCGACCGCCGCGGCGACCCCGACGGCCGGTCCCACGGCCGACGGCCGGGCGCCGGAAGCCGCCCTCGAGGGCCCGGGCGGCGGTGGCCGCGTCGCCCCGCTGGACGTCCAGGTCGCCCCGGGCCGGCTGAGCCTCGTCCCCGACCGGAAGCTCCTCACCGGCGCGGACACCGTCTTCCCCGTCGTCATCGACCCCATCCAGCGGACCACCTCGCGCACCGCCTGGACCGGCGTCATGTCGGGGATGCCCGGCGAGCAGGACTGGAAGTACTCCGGCAGCGCGGGCGTCGGCAAGTGCCCCACCGACTACAACCCGGTCTCCTGCAACGGCGTCGGCGTCCGCCGCGTGCTGTTCACGATGCCGCTCTCCTTCTACAAGGGGAAGCAGATCCTGGGCGCGACCTTCTCCGCCCGGGTGGAGCACATCTACAGCGCCTCCCCGACCGCGGAACCCATCAAGCTGTACCGGATCGGCGGCAAGAACTACTCGCTCACCTCGTCCAGCAACTGGTCCAACACCTCGGACGACTGGGACGACTACCTGCAGACCGTCGACAAGGCGATCTCCCCGACCTCCTGCTCCAGCCAGGCCAACCTGCACTTCGAGAGCGGTGCGACCGGCGAGCTGACCAGCGAGGTGAAGACGGCCGCCGCCGAGGGCTGGAGCTCGATGACGCTGGGCCTGCGGGCCTCGGACGAGACCCGCTTCGCCGAGTGGAAGCGGATCTGCGGCAACGCCTACCTGTCGGTCAAGTACAACAACCTGCCGCGCCAGATCAAGACGTCCGACATGTCCACCGACCCCGGTGGCCTGTGCAAGTGGGGCGCCGGCCGAGAGTTCACCGAGGTCCCGCCGAAGCTGCAGGCCATCGCGAGCGACCCCGACCACGGCAACGGCCAGACCGACAAGGTGAAGGTCGAGTTCAAGGTGGAGTGGACCGACCCCGCCACCAAGGAGGCCAAGTCCTACAGCTACACCACGCCGGACTGGCTCTCCCCGACGACGGGCACCAAGTTCGCCCACACCGTCAAGTCGACGATCCCGCAGAACACCGTCATCTACTGGAGCGCGCGGGCCTACGACGGTGACGGCTGGGGCCCGTGGAGTTGGGAGGGCGACACCGCGCAGCGCTGCGAGTTCATCTACGACAAGACGCTGCCCGGCAAGCCCAACGTCCTGTCCAAGCAGTACCCGTCGGACACCGTCTACCACGACGGCGTGGGCACCTACGGCACTTTCACCTTCGCACCGAACCCGAACGACTCCATCCCGGACACCGACGTCGTCAATTACCGCTACGCCTTCGACAGCACCGCCAGCCCCGCGACGCCCCTCCCCCCGTCCTCGGCCGGCGGCTCCGTGTCCGTGCAGTGGATGCCGACCCGTTCGGGACGGCACTGGGTGGACGTGATCGCCGTCGACAAGGCGGAGAACCCCAGTACCAAGGCGCACTACGAGTTCCTGGTGAGCGAGGGCGCGCCGGTCGTCGGCCAGTGGAACCTCGCCGACCAGGACGGCAGCGGCGAGGCCAACGAGGAGAGCGGCCAGTACGCGGCGACCGCGGGCAGCGCCGTCACGTTCGGCGTGGACGGACCCGGCGGCAAGGCCGACAAGGCGGCCCGCTTCGACGGCAGCCCCGAGGCGTACCTCGACGCGAGCGAGACCGTGCTCGACACCGCCAGGAGCTTCAGCGTGAGCGCCTGGGTGCGGCCCACCGCGCTGGACCGCGACATGGCGGTCGTCAGCCAGGACGGCACCGGCGAGCCCGGCTTCACCCTCGGCTACGACGCGTCCGCGGGGACCTGGAAGTTCTCCGTCCCGGTCAACGACGTGGACTCCCTCGGCGAGTGGAAGGCCGTGTCCGCCGGGGTGAGCGTGGTCAAGGACCAGTGGGTGCTGCTGACCGGCGTGTACGACGCGCAGAAGAGCGGCGGCCCGCTGCTCCAGCTCTACGTCGGCAAGGAGCTGAAGGGCTCCGCCACACGGCGCTCCACCTGGAAGTCGTACGGACCGCTGCAGATCGGCCGCGCGACGGCCAGGAGCGGCTACCGCGACCACTTCACCGGTGACCTCGCCGAGGTCCGCGTCTTCGACCGCGTCCTGCCCCCGGCCCAGGTCGCCGAGCTGATGACGGTCAAGCCGCAGCGCAAGGGCTACTGGCAGCTGGACGACGCCGCGGGCGGCGCGGCGGCCGAGACCGGCGGCGGCCAGGCGCTCAACCTGGCCGGGAACGCCTCCATCTACCGCCCGGCCGACCCGCTGTTCGACACCGCCGCCCTCGTCGGCGACGGCAACCTGGTCCTGGACGGCGACGGGGACTACGCGTCCACCACCACCGCCCCGGTCACCGGCAACAGCAGCTTCACCGTGACCGCCCGCGCCCAGCTCACCTCGCTGGACCCGGAGAAGTCGCAGACCGTGCTGTCGCTGCCGGGCGCCAACGCCAACCGGGTCCAGGTCCGCTACCAGGCGGCCACCGGCCAGTGGGAACTGGCCGTCGCCACCACCGACGCCGCCGACGCCAAGGTCGTCACCTTCACCGACGACCAGGAGCTCCCCGACACCGACGGCTCCGGCCAGCACCTGGCGGTCGTCTACGACGCCTTCGCCAACACGATCCGGCTCTACGTCCAGGGCCAGCTCGTCGCCGGCGCCTACGGCACGGACGAGACCCTGTGGTCCGCCACCGGAGGTCTGCAGGTGGGCCGTTCGCTGCGCGGCGCGAGCGAATACTTCGCCGGAG
This sequence comes from Streptomyces sp. NPDC003697, assembly GCF_053587115.1. Classification (NCBI taxonomy): domain Bacteria; kingdom Bacillati; phylum Actinomycetota; class Actinomycetes; order Kitasatosporales; family Streptomycetaceae; genus Streptomyces; species Streptomyces sp. NPDC003697. The sequence continues at coordinate 134 of NZ_JBSFNN010000043.1, read as the reverse complement.
CCATCGACGAGGTGCGCGTCTACAGCGGGGCGGCCGACCAGGTCGCGGTGCAGCAGATGGCCCAGCTCGTGGCCGTCCCCGACATGTGACGGCACGTCACCGGAATCCCCGGGGTGCCGGACGCGACGACGTCC